>JAKAMD010000003.1 GCA_021823875.1 Pseudomonadota bacterium
AGGTACCCTCGAAGATGCGGTCGGACTTGGCGAATCCCGCCTCGACGTCGCCTCTGCGGATCACCTTGGTGGCGTAGATATTGCTGTTGGGCGCGTGCACTTTGTGCGCATCCTCGCGCATGGCCTCGCGCGGATCGAACACCGCCGGCAGCGGCTCGTATTCAACGACGATCTTCTCCAGAGCCTCGTTGGCGATCTGCTCGCTCACGGCAGCGACCGCGGCCACGCCGTCGCCGGCATGCCTCACGATCTCGTCGGCCAGCACCGGCTGGTCCTGGAACGAGGGCCCGAAGGAATTGACCGGAATGTCGCGCCCGGTCATTACCGCCATGACACCCGGCATGGCCTTGGCGGGGCTCACGTCGATACTCTTGATGCGCGCGGAGGCGATACCGGCGCGCTTGATGCGGGCATAGAGCATGCCCGGGAAGCTCAGGTCGTCGATATAGCGGGTCTCGCCCAGCACATGCGTGCGGCAGTCGGGCCGCGTCACGCGCTGGCCGACGGCGTGCGTCTGCTGGCCGGCATCCGGCACCAGCGTCTTCAGAAAGCCCTCGCGGCGGGCGACCGCTGGCACGGCCGCCTCGGACGACTCGCGCCACAGCGTTTCCTGCAGAGCCTCGTCTTCGCGTTCCAGGACTTTGGGTTGGTCGGTCATCGCTTATTTGCTCAGCTCGAGTTGACGGGGTTTGGCGGCGGTTTCGCCGCGCAGGATACGGGCGGCGTCCTGCACCGCCTCGATCATCTTGGTGTAGCCGGTGCAGCGGCACAGATTGCCCGACAGCGCATCGCGGATGTCCGCGACACTCGGGTCCGGTTTCTCGTCGAGCAACGCCTTGGCCGACATGATGACGCCCGGACCGCAGAAACCGCACTGCACGGCACCAGCTTCCTCGAACATTTTCTGGATCGGATGCAGGTGCTCGCGTTTGCCGACGCCTTCGATGGTGATCACCTCGCGGCCGTCGACCTGGGCGGCCAGCATCAGGCAGGAATTCACCGGCTTGCCATCGACGATCACGGTGCAGGCACCGCAGTCGCCGACATCGCAGCCGAGTTTGGAGCCGGTGAGCATGAAATGCTCGCGCAGCAGTTTGAGCAATGTCGTCTCCGCCGGCACCGAGGCCTTGCGCGGCACGCCGTTGATGGTGACGGTCACATCGATCACGCCACGGCCTCCTTGGCTGATTGTTGAGCGCGCGCAACGGCCGTCGCCAGCGCGCGCTTGGTCAGGGTCTCGATCAGGTCGCGCCGATAGTCGGCACTGGCGCGGAAGTCGCTGATGGGCTTGGCTTCAGTCGCCGCGATGCGGCCGGCTTCGGCCATGGCTTCTTCGCTCACCTTCTTGCCATCGAGGAAGGCTTCGGCGCGAGTCGCGCGCATCACAGTCGGCGCCACCGCTCCAAGCGCAATGCGCGGCGCAACGAAGCAGTCCTTCTTGATCCAGGCGGCCACGCCCACATTCACCAAGGCCAGTGCCTGCCCCTTGCGTAAACCAAACTTCAGGAAAGCGGACGGCTTGCCGAGGTTCGCCTTCGGAATGACGATCTCGGTGAGGATCTCGTCCGGCTTGAGCGACGTCTTGCGCGGACGGACGAACAATTCGGCGAGCGGCATGCGCTTTGCCCCGCGCGGGCTCATGATCCCCACTTCGGCCTCGAGCGCGAGCAATGCGGGGCCGCTGTCCATCGATGGCACGCAGGTCACCAGGTTGCCGGCGAGCGTACCGAGATTGCGGGTCTGCACCGCGCCGATGGTATGCGCCGCCTCGACCAGCGCCGGAAACAAGTTGCGCAGGTCGGGCGACCGCATGATCTCATTATGCGTGCTTGCTGCGCCGATACGCAGGCCGCCGTCGGTGACCGCAATGCCCTTCAGCTCTTTCAGGCGCGAGACATCGACAACCACTTTCGGAACCCGCGCGGCGGCTTCGAGCTCCACCAGAAGATCGGTGCCGCCGGCCAGGATCTTGGCGGACGCGCCGTGCTCCGCCAGCAGCGCGACCGCGGCGCCGAGATCGCGCGGGGCGACATAGTCAAAGGCCTTCATACGAGCGATTTCCCTGAGAACTTCGTTGTGGGCGTCGCATTATCCTGGCCCGGCACCCCGACGCAATGCCGCATCCATGGGGCGCGGCATTGCGGCACACCGGAAAGTATCACGACTTGTCCGGCGGCGCGGCAGAATTTTTGTCAAAGCCTTGGCCGGCCACACATTTTCGCATGGCGAGAATGCTCGCAACCGCTGACCCGAATTGCGGTCCAAACCGAGCACCGTTCCTTCCTGGCGTCCGGCCGCCCGCGGCCGACTGATACTTGGCAGATTTGGATACCTTGGCCTTGGCTTGCCGCCTTTGCCAGAAAGACGGGCAGCGGCGGAACGTCTTCCGCCGCCACCGAATGGCAGCATCGTTTTACCGGCATGAAATTCTATCGCCGGCGCGGAGGCGCTCCCCCAGCCCGATTGCGAACCCTTGCAACCGGCAATAGCCGCTTACGCGCCCTTCCGCGCCTGCAGCAATTGATCGAGATCCCGGATCAACTGTGCCAGATTGTGCTCGTGCTCACTGACCGGACCGCTGCAAGGAGCTTTAGCGGCCTTGCGCGGCGCGAACATACGGTGCGCGTCCGTGACGCGCGGTGATTGACGCGCGCTGTCGTCGCTTGCGGCCGGCACCAGCGACACATGCGAACCATCGACAAACTGTTCCCGAACGGCAGCGGGTTGTTCCCGTGCTTGCCTGGGAGCCTGCGGCCGCGGTTCGCTACGCCACGGGCGCCGGTGCGGATCGTCGGCCCATACGGGTGGGGTGAAATTGAGTGCGTTCCGCCGGCGGCGGCTGGCGGCGATTTTAATGACAAGATGATAGAGAAGACCGGCCACTGCCAACGCAAACACCACGACGAGCCCCATCTCCACGGGCGTTATTACCGGCGACGTCGCTGCCTCAGTCATTATGGCCGGTTTGGCCGGCGCAGCGCTGCTTGCGGTCTTCTTCGGCTCAGATGACGCACGCACAGCGTCCGTTGGCTTGACCGCATCGGAGGCGGCATTGCTCGTATCCGTATTGGGCTTGCGTATCTTGATGATCTGAACCGGGCGCAAATCCGGCCAGACGATCGGAACGGTCGGTGTCGCCGCTGCTGCCGGAGGATCGGTCCACTCGCCTGCCTGCGCCGGCGCCCGCGGGAATGATGGCGCCGCAGTTTTCTCCTGACCGTCTTGCTGAACGGATTCGGATGTTGTCGCGTTATTCGCAGGCGCCGGGTTGGGCGCTGGGTGCGGCTCCGACGATGACGCGCGGTGCGCAGCGCTAGTTGGCTTGGAAGCGTTGGCCGATTCAGCCGCAGGCTGTTCAGCTTTAGACGCAGGTGTCGTCGGCGCCGCCGTCGATTTGTCAGGCGTCGCCGCGGACTGTGCCGGCGAATTCAGCTCACGCAGGAACCAGCACTTGCGTCCTTTCTTCCGATCCGTGTGGTAGTACCAATGCTGCCCTGCCGGCGCCGGTGATTTCGGCGCGGCAAGACAATCGTTCGCGGGTGCGGCCTGCGCCGGCACGCCGAAGCATACGCCCCACACGACAAGCGGAGCAGCGAGCATGATCGAGCGGATTGGGATTTGGACCGACATGTCGCCTCCCCCGTTGAACCTGCGAAACTGTCTCCGCCAAATTTGATTGCAATGCGTCGCAATTGTGGGCACCCCGGGACCATTCCGCGACAGGCACCAACGGAACGAATTGTGGCAAGCGATTCTGTGAGATGATGAAAAACGGACCGCTACCGGATGTCTTGCGCAAATTCCGGCAGGGGCAGCGTGACCGACACTGCGTTTGAGGATGTACCGCCCTGCCCGGCCGCACCATAGGCGCGGACCTCATAGCGATAGGGCATGCCGGCGAGCACGGTATGATCCTCCCAGCGCGTCACCTTCACCGCATCGACGATCTGCGTTTGTCCAAGTGAATCGGTACGACAAATATCGTAACGGGCGGCACCCGGCGCCTTCTTCCATTTGAGAGTGACCTTGCCCTGTCCGGGCGCCGCCGTCAGATCAGCGCCGGCCTCCCAACGCGGCACCATCGCGCTGCGGTCGTCGGGCGGTGCCTGCAAGGAACCTTGCGGCCATAGCGCGCAGATCACCCGCATATGCGTGCCGTCGAGATGCTTGCAGACGTTGCAATAGTCGCATTTGACGATGCGGTCGCGCTCGCCGTTCTTTACCTTGTGCGGCCAGTCGGGATCGGCCAGCAGCCCGCGTGCAATGCCGATGATATCGACCGCGCCGCTTGCCACCAGCCGCTCGGCGTCATCGGGATCGGAAATCTTGCCGGCAGTGGCGACCGGCGTGTCATAGCCGTGGCGCTTGATGAAGGATTTGATCTCGGCGGAGAACTGCGCATGCGGCGCCGGCGGATACCAGTCGCCCGGCATGCAGCGGTCGCCGGAATAGCCGGTGTAGGGATAAAGCACCTGGCCGGACGTGTGCACGGCGTCCTCGAATTTGCCGCCGACCGAGAGCGAGAGATAAGCGGCGCCGAGTTGCGCCAGGCGCAGCCCGATCAGCTTGGCATCGCTGACCGTGTAGCCGTCCTTGATGAATTCGTCGGCCAGGAAACGCACGCCGACCGGAAAGTCATGGCCAGCCTTGCGGCGGATGTTGTCGAAGATGCGGGTGATCAGATGCAGCCGGCCTTCCAAGGTATCGCCGCCATAGTCGTCCTCGCGCGGATTGGCGCGCGACAGGAACGACGCCAGCGTATAGGCGTGTGCCGAGTGCAGCTCGGCGCCGTCGAAGCCGGCTTCGCGTGCCCGCACCACCGCATCGCCGAATTCCTCGACAATACGATCGATGTCGTCGAGCGACAGCATGTCGACGGTCTGCCGCCAGCCGGTTTTTGCCACCTTCAGGAAATGGATGATCTGCGGTACGACTTTCGAGTCGGAGGTGTCGTGGATGCGGCGCGCGAGCTCCGTCAACCCCGGCACATAACGGTCGTCGCTGATGCGCAGCAGCGGGCCGGACTTGGCCTGATGCACGGCCATCGCCTCGACCACGATCAGCCCGGCGCCGCCCTGCGCATAGCGCACATAGCGGTCGGTGATGTCCTGATTGACGAAGCCGTCTTCGCCGGACAGCCGCGTCACCATGGCCGGAACCATCGCGCGGTTGGCAAGCTTGATCCCACCGGCGTCGAGCGGCTCGAACAGTTTCATGGCGCATTTCCTGAAGACACTGTTGGATCGGCGGCGATGCGGCGCAATTCGCGGCGCAGGATCTTGCCGGCCGGACTCAAGGGAAATTCGCGCACCAGCTCGAGCCGTTCCGGCAGCTTGAACTTCGCGATGTCGCGGCTGAGCAGGAAGCGGTTCATCTCCTCGAGATCGATGCTGGCGTCATCGACCGGAATGACGAAGGCGCAGGCCTTCTCGCCGAATTTAGCGTCCGGCATCGCCACCACGCAGGCATTCTTCACCTTGGGATGGCTGAGGATGTAGTTCTCGACTTCTTCGCAGCTGATCTTCTCGCCGCCGCGATTGATGATGTCCTTGAGCCGGCCCTCGACATAGAGATTGCCGTCGACGCGGCGCACCAGGTCGCCCATCCGGTAAAAGCCGTCGTCGGTGAAGGCATCGCGGGTCTTGTCAGGCGCCTTGTAGTAGCCGCGCATGGTATAGGGGCCGCGGCAGCACAATTCGCCGGCCGTCCCGTCGGGCACATCGTTGCCCTCGCTGTCGATGATGCGGATTTCGTCGCCCGGCGAGACCGGGCGGCCGGAACTTGTGAAACGGATCTCGGCCGGATCGTCGCGCCGCGTCATGTTCAACAGGCCTTCGCCGGTGCCGAAGCTCTCCTGGAACACGCAGCCGAAACGCAATTCGACGCGGCGGCGCAGTTCCGGCGCGAGCTTGGCGCCGCCATTCATGACCACGCGGAGCGAGGAGAAATCGCGCCGTTGCGGCGCGGCGTTCAGCCAATTGACGATCAGCGGCACGGTGGCGCAGATCGTCGACACGCGCTCTTCCTCGATCAGGCGCGCCACCGTCTCGAATGTCATATCGCTCGCCAGCACTGCCGTGCCGCCGCGCGCCAGCACGCCGAGCACGCCGGGGCAGCCGAGCGTGTAATTATGCGCCATCGGCAGCAATGCCAGCAGCACGGAGCTGGACTGGAAACCGGCAACCGCCCCGCTCTGCCGGCAGTTATAGACATAGTCGTTGTGGGTGCGCGGGATCATCTTGGGCAGACCGGTGGTCCCGCCCGACAACAGCATCAGCGCGACTTCTTCGGGCGACGCATGAAACGTGAGGCCGTCATGACGGCGCTCGCCTGCCAGCAGACGATTGAGCGACACCTGCTCCAGTCCAGGCTCGCCCAGCACCAGCACATGGTGCAGCGAGGGCGCCTGCGCGGAGATCTCGGCCGCGAGCTGCCGATAATCGAAGCCATGCCAGATGTCCGGCACCACATAGCCGACCGCCTCGGCATGGGCGACGAAGTGCGAGATTTCCTCTCGTCTATGCGCCGGCAGCGCCAGCACCGGAATGACGCCGATGCGCAGCAGCGCGAAGAAGGCGATGACGAATTCGATCGAATTGGGAAGCTGGAAGACCACGCGGTCGAGCGGCCGCAGACCGAGATCATTTAACGCCAAAGCCAGATGCTCGACGGCTTCGCCCAGCTCCGCGTAACTCATCCGCCGCTCGCCCTGCACCAGCGCGGTACGGTCCGGCGCCTTGCGGATCGCGCCGGCCAGCATGTCGTTGAGCGTGATGTCGGCCCAATAGCCTTCGCGCCGATAACGCGCGGCAAGATTCCCGGGCCAGGCCGTGCATCCCTCCAGCATTTCGTCCCGGTCGCTTTTTATGGGGGCCCGCGCCAAACGCGGCCCGAGAGCAAAATATGGAAGAACGCCAAGGGCACCCTTGATATCGGTCAATCGTGACGCCAGCGATGCTCGTCGGCATCGAGCGCCGTAGCAGGAAACTGCCTGCCTGGCTAATGGCTCACTTTGGTTCAATACCCCATGCGTCCATACATTTTTGCCGCGACCGCGACGAGTACGGCGGTGGCGGCCGCCATGACGCCAAAATCGAGCATCAGGCCGTAATCGGACACCCCGCGGGTCAGCATCAAGGCGCGCAAGGCATCGACTTCGTAGGTCAGCGGATTGACGTGCGACACAACATTCAGCCAGGGCGGCATCAAGGACAGCGGATAGATCGCATTGCTGGCGAAGAAGATCGGCATGGTCAGCACTTGCCCAATGCCCATGAACCGCTCACGCGTCTTGACGACGCAGGCAATGATCAGAGACAGGGTTGAGAACAGCCCGGAACCGAGCACGATGGCCGCCGCAACACCAGCAATATTGAGTGGATTGAGGTTGATGGCGACGCCCAGGAGCAGCGCCAGGATATACACGATGAGCGCTTGCGAGAGCGCACGTACGCCCGCCGAAATAGCCTTGCCCAGCACCAGCGCCGAGCGCGGCGCCGGGCTTGCCAGATAGCGCTGCAGCACGCCGAGATCGTGCTCCCAGATGGCTGAGATGCCATAAAAGATCGCCACGAACAGCGCGCTCTGGGCCAGGATGCCGGCCGCCAGATAATCGAGATAGGGAAGATTGCCCGGCGCGACGCCGCGCACACGCGCCATGACCTCGCCGAACAGCATCAGCCACAGCACCGGCTGAACCGCGCGGGTGAACAGTTCCAGCGGATCGTGATAGAGCTTCTGTACCTCGGCGGCGGCCACAGCCCAGGTTTGCGTCACGTAATCCGCGATCCGCGAGCGAAACGTGCGCTCAACCATGATCGCGGATGGCCCTGCGGGCCCGCCTGACTTCGCCATAGCCTCCCTCCTGTTCCTCTTCGCGCGCCGCGACGAGGCGGATGAAAACGTCGTCCAATGTGGCACCGGGTCCGACCCGCGCTTTCAATTCGGCTGGGGTGCCAACCGCCACGATCCGGCCGCGGTCGATCAATGCGATGCGGTCGCAGAACTGGTCGACCTCGTTCATCAGATGCGAGGTCACGATCATGGTGCGATGGAACCGGCTCCTGAGTTCGAGCACGCGTTCCCACACGGTATCGCGCGCAGCCGGGTCGAGACCGACAGTCGGCTCGTCGAGGATGAGAACCTCGGGACGGTGCAGCAGGCTCTGGGCAATTTCCAAGCGCCGGATCATGCCGCCGGAATAATGACCGGCAAGATGGTGTGCCGCCTCGGCCAGGCCCATGCGCGCCAGCGCCCGCTCGATGCGTTGCTTGCGTTCCGCGCGCGGCACGCCGTAAAGCCGGGCCGACAGCAGCATGTTCTCGTAGCCGGTCAATGAGCCGTCGGCGGAGAGCAGTTGCGGCACATAGCCGATGTGGCGGCGGACCTCGGCCGGCTCGTTGACGATGTCGTGGCCGGCGATGGTGGCCGTGCCCGACGTCGGCGACAGCAGCGTGGTGAGCATGCGGATGAGCGTGCTCTTACCGGCCCCGTTTGGCCCGATCAGCCCGAAAATCTCGCCGGTCGCGATGCTGAGGCTGACGCGGTCGACGGCGGTTAAATCGCCGAACCGGCGCGTGAGTTCGCTGATCCGAACGGCGGGTTCGGCGGGCGACGCATTTGAGTTCTGTTCCGACATGACCGTGGAATCTCGTGCACCGCAGCAGTACAAAAGCAATGGCCGAAATGGGCTGGCTCAGGAGCCGATCCAGCGCACCTCCGGTTGCTTGCGGGGGACCGGAGACGGCCAGCTTTGCGGATGCCCGACGATGATCGGCGCCACTGGCAGATAGGGCGCCGGGAGATCCAACGCCATCTTTCCCGGCGCTGTTGCAAGCCAGCCCTGCGCAAAACCGATCCAGCAGGTTCCCAGCCCGACCGCGCGCGCGGCGAGCATCAGATTCTGGGCCGCCAGCGAACAGTCGATGACCGACCAGGGGCCTTCCGTGACGCTGGCGATCACGATCAGGACGGGGGCGTGATAGAAGATGTGGAACTTGGGATCGTCGAGAATTTCCTTGAAGTGATGCGAAAGCAGCCCCGCCGGCGTGGTCTTGAGCATGTGCGCCTTGGCCTCGGCGGAGATCCGGTCGAGCAGTGTCCGGTCGCGCACGACCGTAAACGACCAAGGCTGTTCGTTGACAGCGCTCGGTGCTTGAACGGCGGCATCAATCAAGTGGCGGATTGTTTGATCGTCGACCGGGTCGGCGCTAAACGCGCGCACTGCACGGCGGCTGTATATGGCTTCCTTCAGGTCCATGTTGCGCTCCTGCGCCAGTCAGCCAGCCCCGTACAGGTTGATAGCAGATGCTGCGAAAAACCATTTGAGCAACGTCAACAGAGGCCCAACTTGCCTCTGGTGGGCCCGCGCTCACAGCAGTATCCCTTTGATTCTGGTCAAAGAAAACGTCCGCGTCGTAGGTCAAGCTGCGGCTGAATTCAGAGGGCAATATCATGACACGGCTGTGCCTGTTCGCGCTGGAAGCCAGTCACGAGCTAGGCGCCGCCATCGCCGCGGCGCTCGGCCAGCCGCTCGCCGCGCATGAGGAGCGTGACTTCGAGGACGGCGAGCACAAGGCGCGCCCGCTCGACGACGTGACCGGCGCCGACGTCTATGTGGTGCACAGCCTGCATGGCGGCCCGACGCAGAGCGCCAATGACAAGCTGTGCCGGCTGTTGTTCTTCATCGGCGCGCTCAAGGACGCCGGCGCGGCGCGCGTCACCGCGGTGACGCCCTATCTCAGCTATGCGCGCAAGGACCGCCGCACCAAGCCGAACGATCCGGTGACCACCCGCTATGTCGCCGGCCTGTTCGAAAGCGTCGGCACCGATTGTGTGGTCACGCTGGAGGTGCACAATCCGGCTGCGTTCGAGAATGCTTTCCGCTGTCGCACGGTGGCGCTCACCGGTACGCCGATCTTCGCCGACTACATCAAGTACAAACTCGCCAATGAAAAGCTGTCGGTCATCTCGCCCGATGCCGGCGGCATGAAACGGGCGGAACTGCTGCGCGAGACTTTGGAGAGCGCGCTCGGCAAGCCGGTCGGCAAGGGCTTGGCCGAGAAATACCGCAGCGCCGGTGTGGTCTCGGGCGATCTGTTCGTCGGTGAGGTTGCCGGCACCACCGCCTTGATCGTCGACGATCTCATCAGCACCGGCGGCACGCTGTTACGCACGGCGCGCTCTGCGCGGGCGGCCGGCGCCAAGCGGGTGCTGGCGCTGGTCACACACGGCCTGTTCATGGCGGGATCGGCCGACGTCATTGCCGATCCGGCGCTCGATCAGGTGATTGTCACCGATGTTGTGCCGCCGTTCCGGCTCGACCATCCGGAAAGGAACAAGAAGCTTACCGTGCTGCCCTCGGCACCGTTGCTCGCGGAAGCGATCAAGCGGCTGCACGAGGAACGCAGCCTCACCGATCTCATCGTGTTCTGAGCCAGCGTTCGAGCTCGCGCGCGCTGCGGTCGGCGAGCGCGAGATAATGCATCGCCAGCCGCGGCCATTTCTCCGGCGTGCGCGGATGCGCCTCATAAAGATGCGCGATTGCCAGCCGCGCTCGCAGCGTGGCGCGGTAGCAATGATAGAAGGCAAATAGTGCGTCCGCCGGTCCGTCGCGCAACAATGTCTTCATGCGCCGGCGCAGCATCTTGCCGACCCAGGCCGCCCCCAGCCGCTCGCATTCGAGACTGAGATAGGCGATCTCGTCGAACGGATCGACGATGCGCAGGCGCGGATTGAATTCGAGACAGTCGATGATGCGCACGCGGCCGTCGAGCCAGATGTGCTCCGGCCGCAGGTCGCCATGCCCGTCGACGATGTGGCGATGGCGCAGGCGGGCGGCGATCAGCCCGCCGCAGCTTGCCAGGAAATGGCGCTGGATGCGGTCAATGCGCCACACGAGGCCAGCCGGTAGGTTGAAGCGGCGGTCCAGCAACACGCGACGGTTATAGTCGAGACTTGCTTTCAGGTCGGCGAGATGTACCGCCGGCGGCAGGAACGTCGGCGCCGCCCCACGATAGAAACGCGCGAGCACCTGGACCAGGCGCTCGACCTGATGCGGCCGCAATTGTCCGGCGCCGATGAGATGGTCGAGCATCAGCCGCTCGTCCAGCCGCTTCATGCACACCAGCCAGTCGACCGGCCGCCCCGCGCCACCCAACGCCAGCCCGTGGCCGCTATCCACCAGCGGCACGACGTCGAGATAGATATCGGGCGCCAGCCGGCGGTTGAGCCTGAGTTCGGCGCGGCAGGCGCGCTCACGCCGGCCGAGGGTGGAGAAGTCGAGATAGGGAAAGCGCACCGGCTTCTTGAGCTTGTAGACGCGCTCGCCAGCCAGGAAGACCCAGGACATATGGGTTTCGCGCCGGGCGATCTCGGCCGGCGCCGACCGGTAGCTCGCCGGGTCGCTCAGAAACGCCAGCTTGGCGTCGAGCCCAAGCTCGGCGCCCTCCTCCGCAATCCGGTATAGCGGCCGCGGCTCGTTCATGCGATGAAATTTACCGGGCCGGCCGACCCGGCCGTTGATACGTGTCAAACCGCCCGGCCGTAGCCCTGCCATAGTCGCAGCATTCGCGGAGGGCGGCTTCCATGGCATCCGCAATCGCCGTTCGCCGACCCAAGGCCGTCGGTGTGACGATCGGGCCGCTTCGCCTGGCCGGCGATCTGCATATACCGGCAGACGCCGCCGTGCTCATCGTATTTGCCCATGGCAGCGGTTCCAGCCGGCTCAGCCCGCGCAACCGGGCCGTGGCCGAGGCGCTGAACCGGCGCGGCATGGCCACCCTTCTATTTGACCTGCTCACCCCGGACGAAGAGGGCAACCGCGCCAACGTGTTCGACATCCCGCTGCTGGCGGAACGCCTGGTGGCGGTGGTGCAATGGATCGACCAGCAAGCCGAACTGGCGGACCTGCGGCTTGGCCTGTTCGGGGCGAGCACCGGCGCCGCAGCAGCGCTGGTCGCCGCCGCACGGCTGAAGACCCGCATCGGCGCCGTGGTCTCGCGCGGCGGCCGTCCCGATCTCGCTGCCAGCGCGCTCAGCCAGGTGACGGCGCCCACGCTGCTGATCGTCGGCGGCTTCGACGACGTGGTGATCGAGCTCAACCAGCAGGCCCATGCGCGGCTGCGCGCCGAGAAGGCGCTGGAGATCGTGCCGGGCGCGACGCATCTTTTCCCCGAGCCGGGTGCGCTCGAACGCGTCATCGCGCTCGCCGGCGACTGGTTCGAAACGCATCTCGTCGCGCGCCAGGGCTAGGAGGCGCTCATGCCGTTCAACAATCGCGTCGAAGCCGGCCGCCAGCTCGCCAAGGCGCTCGCCTCCTACAAGACGCAAAAGCCGGTGGTGCTGGCGCTGCCGCGCGGCGGCGTGCCGGTCGCCGCCGAAGTTGCCAAGGCGCTCGATGCGCCGCTCGATTTGGTGCTGGTGCGCAAGATCGGCGTGCCCTATCAGCCGGAACTGGCGATGGGCGCCGTGGTCGACGGCAGCAAGCCGGTGGTGGTGCGCAACGAGCACATCATCGAACTGGCCGGCGTCAGCGAAGCGGACTTCAACGCCATCCGCGACCAGGAACTCGCCGAGATCGAGCGCCGGCGCAAACTCTACGTCGGCGACCGGCCGCATCCCGAGATCAAGGACCACACCGCGATCGTCGTCGACGACGGCATCGCCACCGGCGCCACCACGCGCGCCGCCTTGCGCGCCATCCGCACCCGTGAACCACGCAAGCTGGTGCTGGCGGTGCCGGTCGCGCCAACGCAAACCCTCGAAGAGCTCAAGAGCGAAGCCGATACCATCGTCTGCCTGGAGGATCACGAGGACTTCGGCGCCATCGGTTTCTTCTATTACGATTTCCGGCAGATTTCCGATGCGGAAGTGATCGATCTCCTGGCGCAAGCCAAGGCGACAACGCCTGCAAGCATGCCTGGCGCGTGAGCCGCATCGAAAAGAACGAATGGCATCATGAATCCGCTCACCAGTCCGCTGCTCACCGACCTCTATCAACTCAATATGATCCAGGCCTATCTGGAGCATGGCGATACCGAGACTGCGGTGTTCGAGTTCTTCGTGCGCAAGCTGCCGGCGCGGCGCGGATTCCTGATGGCGGCCGGGCTCGAACAGGCCCTCGAATTCTTGGAACACTTCCGCTTCACCGACGAGGAGATCGATTGGCTGGCCGGCACGGAGCGCTTCAATCAGGACCTGCTCGACGAACTCGCCGACTTCCGCTTCACCGGCGACGTGCACGCCATGCCGGAAGGCCGCATCTTCTTCACCAATGAACCGATCCTGCGCGTGACCGCGCCGCTGCCGCAGGCGCAACTGATGGAAACCCGGCTGATCAATCTATTGCATTTCCAGTCGCTGATCGCGTCAAAGGCCGCGCGCATGGTGCTGGCCGCGCCCGGCAAGCTCTTGGTCGATTTCGGCCTGCGGCGCGCCCATGGCGCCGAAGCGGGGCTGCTGGCCGCGCGCGCGAGCTACATCGCCGGCTTCGCCGGCACCGCCACCATGCTGGCCGAGCACGATTTCGGCATTCCGATCTATGGCACGATGGCGCATTCCTTCGTGCAGGCCTATGACAGCGAAACCGCCGCCTTCGAATCCTTCGCGCGCGCGCGGCCCAACAACCTCACTCTGCTGATCGACACTTACGACACCGAAGCCGGCGCCAGGCGCGCGGTCGCGCTGGCACCGGAGCTGGCCACGCGCGGCATCAAGGTGCGCGCCGTGCGGCTCGACAGCGGCGACATGATCGCGCTGTCTAAAGCCGTGCGCCGCATCCTCGACGACGGCGGTCTCCCCGACGTCGCCATTTTCGCCAGCGGCGGGCTCGACGAGGACAATATGCGCGAGATGCTCGCGGCCGGCGCACCGATCGCCGGCTTCGGCATCGGCACCAGCCTCACCACCTCCACCGATGTGGCGGCGCTCGATTGCGCCTACAAACTACAGGAATATGCCGGGATCGCGCGGCGCAAGCGTTCGACCGGCAAGGCAACCTGGCCGGGGCGC
This sequence comes from Pseudomonadota bacterium, assembly GCA_021823875.1. Classification (GTDB taxonomy): domain Bacteria; phylum Pseudomonadota; class Alphaproteobacteria; order Rhizobiales; family Xanthobacteraceae; genus Pseudolabrys. The sequence continues at coordinate 14,011 of JAKAMD010000003.1, forward strand.
AAGCAGGTCTGGCGCCGCTACGGCGCCGACGGGCACATGGCCGGTGATATCTTGTCGCTCGACAGCGACCACCAGGCCGGCGAACCGCTGATCGAACAGGTGATGAAGGACGGCCGCCACATCAAGCCGAGCCCGAGCCTCGCCGATGTCCGCGCGCTCGCCGCGCACGATCTCGAACGTCTGCCGCAGCCCTTGCGCGATCTTGATCCGCAGGCCCATTATCACGTCGAGGTGGCTGATGCGCTCAAGCATCTCGCCGCCAAAGTCGACGAACGGATAGCACAGAGCGAGGGCGTGGCATGAGTGAGCGCTTCACCATCGGCGAGCGCGATGTGCTGCTGGTGGTCGATATCCAGAACGATTTCTGTCCCGGCGGCGGTCTCGGCGTGCCCAAGGGCGACGAGGTCGTGCCGATGGCCAACCGTCTGGCCAAGAAATTCGCCCATGTCGTGCTGACACAGGACTGGCACCCGCGCGGACATCTCTCCTTTGCATCCTCCAATCCGGGCACGCAGCCGTTCCAAACCATCGAGGTGGCCTACGGTCCGCAGGTGATGTGGCCGGACCATTGCATCCAAGGCACGCGCGGCGCCGAGTTCCGCGCCGATCTCGACATCCCGCATGCCGAACTGGTGCTGCGCAAGGGCTATCACCGCGCGATCGATTCTTACTCCGCCTTCTACGAGAACGACCGCACCACCCACACCGGCCTCGCCGGCTATCTGCGCGAGCGCGGCTTCGAGCGGGTGTTCATGGCCGGCCTCGCCTTCGATTTTTGCGTCCGCTATTCGGCGGAAGACGCCCACCGCGAACGCTTCAATGTCATGGTCATCGAGGATGCCTGCCGCGCCATCGATCTCGAAGGGTCCGCGGCGGCGACGCGCGAGCTGTTCAAGACGCTCGGCATCGGCTGCGTAATGGCCGACGCCGTCGGTTATCGTGAATAAGAAACTACAGATTGAAGCTTCAAGGCCCAACTGCCAAACAGGGTTCGGACGAAATGGCACTTCGTTTCAGATCTCACCGGATTACTGCCGCTTTTTGCTTTGGCGTTCTCATCGGCACGTTCGGAGTCGGCACGTCTCATGCCGCGGATGTGAAACCCCTTCGCACTCCGACCGCAGAGCGCGCATCGCCCGGGGATCGCGCACAACCAGCCGTAACGCCACCTCATCAGTGCATCTGCACGATGGAGTACAATCCAGTATGTGGCCGCACGCCGGACGGCGCCGAACTCACTTTTTCTAATCCGTGCCGGGCTGGGTGCGCCCACGCCACCATCATCAGACGCGGGCCGTGTTAAACACGAATTGTTTTTGCGACATAGGGAGCGCTAACGCGCCCATGACCACAACGCTATGGCACGAAATAAGCAAGAATAAGCAAATTGACGCACCGGCATGGCGATTTGATTTAGGTCATGGATTTTCTTGCCGCACTGCTTAGTCGTCACAAAAATATAAAAATAGGAGATAGGGCTATGCAAAAGCTTCTGCTTGGCGCAGCAATTGTCTTTGGCGCACTCAGCCCACTCGTCATCGGCTCCATTGCGGCAGACCAAACCACTCCCTCAAGGACAGCGCAAAGTGTTGTGCGGCTAACAAGCATCTCGACACGGGCCCCACTCGGCATGGAATCGAGAAAGACCGAGAAACTTCAAAACGTGAGCTCGATGACGTGCGGCGTGTATCCAAATCAGTTCACGTGCAGCGAACCAACGGGGCAATGTTGCTACCGGCCCAGCAAGGGATATTACTGCGCCAAAGACTTGCAGTCGTGTTAAGCGACGCCCTTTGCCTTACCTTAGAAAGGGTACGGCCATGAGAACGGCGATCATTGGAGCTCTTGTTTGCTCATTGGGCCTCATGCAAACAGGGGTCGGCTACGCTAAAGAGAAACTCTATTCTGCACCACAAAGTGCTACGGAGCGTTCTTTGGCGGCCGCGATGCAGGAGTGCCCGACAGGAAGCGGAAAGTACTGCCCGGTGGGATCGCATTGCGCCTATAAAGAAGATGGGCATTGGCATTGCGTACCCGACGCACCGTGGAAGTAGCGACGCGCAGAGACCTCGCACGATTGATCGGCGCAGAAGCCAACAACTGCGAGCCCCAACCGCTTATCGTTTCAACAGCTTGCGCAATTCCGGCAGCCGGCGCGTGTTGATCACCTCGTCGGCCGTCAGCCAGCCGCGCCGCGCCTGATCGATGCCGTAGCGGATATAGGCGAACGAACTCGTTGCATGCGCGTCGGTCGAGACCGCGATCTTGACGCCCTTGCTCTTGGCCATGTGCGCATGGATGTCGTTGAGATCGAGCCGCTCCGGCTGCCCGTTGATTTCCAGACAGCAGTTGAGCTCGCGCGCCGCCGAGGTAACGCGGTCCATGTCGACCGCATAGGGCTCGCGCTCGCCGATCAGCCGTCCGGTCGGATGGCCGATGATCGACACATACGGATTACGCATGGCGCGGATGATGCGCTCGGTCTGCGCTTCGGGCGGCAGATCGAAGAAGGAATGCACCGAGGCGACCACCACGTCCAGTTGCTCAAGCGTCTTGTCCGGCAGATCGAGTTTGCCGTCCTTCAGGATATCGACCTCGATGCCCTTGAGGACCGTGAAGTTCTTCAGCTTGGCATTGAGCTTGTCGACCTCGCGGATTTGCCGCGCGACCTTGGCCGGGTCGAGCCCGTGCGACATGGTCTGCCGGCGCGAATGGTCGGTGAGCGCCATATAGGCATAACCGCGTGCTTGCGCCGCCGCGGCCATCTCGGCGATGGACGCGGTACCGTCGGTCCAGTCGGAATGGACGTGCAGATCGCCGCGGATATCGTCGACCGTCACCAGCCGCGGCAGTTCGCCCTTCAGCGCCAGCGCCACCTCGCCACGGTCCTCGCGCATTTCCGGCGGGATATAGGCGAGCCCGAGCTTCTTGTAGATCTCCTCCTCGGTGGCGCCGGCGATGCGCCGCTTGCCGGAAAACAGCCCGTATTCGTTCAGCTTCCATTTGTGGTCGTTGGCGATGTTGCGCAGCGCGATGTTGTGCGCCTTGGAGCCGGTGAAATACATCAGCGCCGCGCCGTAGCTCGCATCCGGCACTGCGCGCAGATCGACCTGGATGCCGGAGCGCAGCACCACCGTGGTGCGGGTCGGACCTTGCGCCAGCACCTCGGCGACACTGTCGTAGCCGACCAGTTTGTCGCCCACTGCCGCGCCGTGCTTCGACGTCACCAGAATGTCGAGATCACCGACGGTGTCGCGCCGCCGGCGATAGCTGCCGGCCACCACCACCCGGCCCTTGTCGCGTAAAAACGCGACCAGCGCCTCGGCCTCGGCTTCCGCCACCGCCAGCTTGAAGCGCTTCTCGGCCACCGGCTTTTCCAGCGCGGCGGCGAGCTTCTTCTCCACCACCGGCCCGAAGCCGTGCAGCCCGTGCAGCTTGCCCTTCTGGATGGCGCGCTTGAGATCGTCGAGCGTGCGCACTTTGACCTCGTCGTAGAGCAGCTTGATGCGCTTGGGGCCGAGGCCCGGCAGGCTGGCCATCTCGCCGAGCTCGCCCGGCATCTTCTTCTTCAACTGGTCGAGCAGCTCGAAATGCCCGCTTGCGACGATATCGGCGATCTTGCCGGCGAGATCCTTGCCGATGCCCGGCAGCTCGGACAGGTCTTCGTGTGCCGCCAGCAGGCTGCGCACGCTCTGCGGCAGCCCCTCGACGGTTCGCGCCGCCTTACGGTAGGCGCGCACGCGGAACGGGTTCTCGCCCTTGATCTCCAGGAGATCGGCGGTCTGGTCGAACATTGAGGCGATTTCGGCGTTCTGCACCGGCATCGCGCAGCACCTTCCAAAGCGGATCAGGTGACAAGGGGAACTTTTACGGCGCGCCGTAGCCACCAACCTTGATCCAGATCAGCCGCAACGCCAAGCGGTGGCGAGGGGCGCGTCGACCCCATATTCGGTCTGGAATTTCAGAGAGGATACCGCTTCGTGTTCGGCAACCGGATCAATCCCGCCAAGCGCCCTACGCGAAACGGAATGGTGGGCGCACAAGGACTCGAACCTTGGACCCGCTGATTAAGAGTCAGCTGCTCTACCAACTGAGCTATGCGCCCGGATTGCCGTGGCGGAAAGCGCGCCAAGCGGGCGTCTGTTAGCAAAGGCCGGACGCCCTGGCAAGCCGCGTGAACGCCGGGTGCCGCCGGCAAGCCCCGGAAAGATAAGGAAAAGCCGCCGGGTCGGGCCCGGCGGCCTCCCGGCCGGCAGTGCACACCTCGGGGATGAGCGCCTTGGCTGCCGGTCCCTTCGCGATAGAGGCCGCTATTGCGGCTGCGGCCCGCGCCCGGGGGCGCCCGGCCCACGGTGACGCCAACCGTCGTGCCCGTGCCAGCCGCGCTGCGCCCGCCAATGCCCGACCCCGCCGCCGAGCCGCGCCAGCACCATGAAGCGGTGCCTCTGGTCCGGGTTGAGGCTGTCGTAGAGCGGGCCGGCGGCATCCGCCAGCTTCTTGAGCGCGGTGCCGCGCTCGGTCATCACCTGCGCGCGCAGCGCGAGCCGCTCGACCGGCGTCTTCGGCTTGTCGGCACTGGCACGCGCGGCAAACCGCTCGGCGCGTTGCTTGGCAATGTCCTTCAACGCGCTTTCCACCGCCGGCCACTTCTTCTGCTGCTCGGCGTTGAGCTGCAGCCCGGCATGCAGCGCGGCGATGCGCGCATCGCCGAACGCGGTGATGTCCGCTGCGTTCGGACGCCAGCGCTGCGCGCGTTCATGACCGGCCGGTCCCGGCTGCGCGTAGGCAAGCGTTGCACCGGCGATCGCAAGCGCGGTCGTGCCGGCAAGAACAGTCTTCCACATGGCCACCTCCAATGGCTTTGCTGATGCCAAAAATAAAGGAACGCGGCCTTGCCTTATCAAGTTACATTTTCGACAGAGATTAACGCGCGCGCAATCTAGATGTACGCGCGTTCAGCAAAGAATTGCGCAGGAATTGCCGTCGTCAAACGTTGCATGTCGCTCGGCCAGTATTACCGAACGATGAATTCGACAGACGGCGGCAGTCTGCGGCCGCTTCACAGCCCGAGATAGGCCTGCCGAATTTCCGGCTTGGCCGCCACCTCGCGGCACGGACCTTCCAGGAAGGGGCGGCCTTCGGCGATCACATAGGCATAATCGCATAGCGCCAAAGCGAGATGCAGATTCTGCTCGACCAGCAGGATGGTCACCCCGGCCGCCTTCAGCGCCTTCAGCGTTTCCACCAGTTGCTGCACGACAACCGGAGCGAGACCGAGCGAGAGTTCGTCGATGATCAGGATCTCCGGCACCGACATCAGACCGCGCGCGATCGCCAGCATTTGCTGTTCGCCGCCGGAGAAGGTGCCCGCCTTTTGCCGCCGGCGCTCTTCCAAACGCGGGAACAGGCTGAAGACCTTTTCAAGTTGGCTCTTGAAATGCTGGCGGGCGCGCGGCGAATAGGCGCCCATCTCCAGATTCTCCTCCACCGTCATGTCGGAGAACAATTGCCGGCCCTCCGGCACCAGCACCAGGCCGCGGGCGGCCTTGGCATGGGCGGAAAGCTGGGTCACGTCCTCGCCGGCGAACATGACGCGGCCGGCGCGCGGACGCAGCGAGCCAATGACACCGCGCAGCGTGGTGGTCTTGCCGGCGCCATTGGCGCCGAGCAACGTAGTCATGGCGCCGCGCTCGACCTTGAGCGAGATGCCCCAGAGCACCTGCACGTCGTCATAACCGGCCTCGAGGCCATCGACCTGCAACAGAATATCGCTCATGGCGACGCCTCCGCCGCCTGCATGATCGTGGAGTCGCCAAGATAGGCGGTGATCACTTCCGGATTCTCCGCCACCTCCTGCGGCGTCCCCTCGGCCAGCTTGGCGCCGAGATTGAGCACCACGATCCGGTCGGACAGGCTCATCACCGCGCGCATGATGTGCTCGATCATCAGGATGGCAATGCCGCTGGCGCGAATCTGGCGCACGGTCGCGATCATCTGCTCGGTCTCGGTCGGATTGAGCCCGGCCAGCACCTCATCGAGCAGCAGCAGCTTCGGCCGCGCCGACAAAGCGCGCGCGAGTTCGAGCCGCTTCTTGCCCGCGGTGGTCAGCGAACTCGCGATCAGATCCAGGCGGTCTCCCAGACCGACCTTGGTCGCCATTTCGCGCGCGGTCTCCCGCGCCTCCGCCAAGGGCAGATTCTCCCGTCCGAAACAGGCACCGACAGTGCAGTTTTCCAGCACGCTGAGCGCGCCGAGCGGCTGTACGATCTGGTGCGCGCGCGCCAGCCCCAGGCGGGCAACCCGGTGCGGCGGCATGCCGGTGATGTCTTGACCGGCAAATTCCACGCTGCCGGTATCGGGCGCGTAGACGCCGTTGATCAGGTTGAACACCGTCGATTTACCGGCACCGTTGGGGCCAATCAGCCCGAGGATTTCGCCCTCATTCACGGTAAGGCTCAGGTGCGACACCGCCTGCAAGCCGCCAAAGCGCTTGCTGATATCGTTGACGACGAGAAGCTCGCTCATTGCAGCCACCCTCTCGTCCTCGGCCATAACCGATGCAGCCAGCCGAGCAGGCCGCCGGGCACGAACTGTACGATGATGAGCAGCAGCACTCCCGCGATCACCAATTGGAAATGCGAGAGATATTGCGTGGTCAGCAGAATGCCGCGCATTTCCTCGTAGAGGACGGCGCCCAAGGCAGGCCCCAAGATGGTGCCGGCGCCGCCCAGCATCAGCATCACGATGGCCTCGATCGACTGCTCGAGATTGAAAGCAGCGCCCGGCTCGATGATGCCGCTCTTGAAGAAATACAGGCCACCCGCCATGGCCGGCAGGAAGGCGGAGGCGCTGTAGACCAGCGCCTTGTAGCGCGCGGTCGGCACGCCGAGCACGGCGGCGGCGTCCTCGTTCTGGCCGATGGCGATCAGGCCGAGGCCGAATTTCGAGTTCTTGATCACGTAGCTCAACAGCATGGAGGCGGCGGTCAGCAGCACGATCAGGAGATACATCCACCACAGCGCCTGCATCGGCCCGCCGAACGGCTTGTAGGAATCGAGCGACAGGTAGATGCCGGTGGCCCCGCCCCAGGGCTCGAAATTGACCACGAGCTGCTGCACCGCCTGATTCACGCCGATGGTGGCGAGCGCGAAGAAGGCGCCACGCAGGCGCAGGATTCCGGTGCCGAACAACAGCGCCACCGCGCTGACCGCGACACCGCCGATCAGCGCGGCCACGATCACATGCACATGCCAAGCGGTGACCAGATAGAGGCAGATATAGCCGCCGAGGCCGAAGAAGACGATGTTGCCGAAATTGACGTAACCGGCATAGCCGATCATCAGGTTGAGATTGCTGGCCAGGATGATGTAGATCGCCGCCAGCAGCAGGCTCTCGCGCATACCGACGTCATTGGTGAAATACGGCACCAGCGCGAACAACAGCGCGGCAACGACGATCAGCCAGGGAAACGGACGGCGCCACACAGGGTCAGGCCTTCGTGAACGAGAAGATGCCGCGCGGGAACGCGATCAAGCAGAAGACGAACAGGCCGAATTCGACCACCGGGATCCAACTCACCGGCATGAACGGCGTCGCCAGGCCTTCGATCAGGCCGAGCGCCACACCGCCCAAGAGCGCGCCGGCCGGATTGCCGAGCCCGCCCAGTACGGTAACCACGAAGCTTTTGAGCTGGTAGGCGTCGCCCGAGAGCACGGTGAAGGGAAACAGCGTCGCGATCAGCGTGCCGGAAACGCCGGCGAGCGCCACGCCGAGACCGAATGCCATCGCCAACACTTGCGTAGTCGGGATGCCGGTGAGTTCGGCGGCCTCGCGGTTGTTGGCGACGGCGCGCACCGCCTTGCCGATGCGGGTATGATAGAGCAGCACATAAAGCAGTCCGGCAATCACCACCGCCATAATGGCCGCCGTGATATGCGTGCCGGTGAAGGTGTAGCCGTGCAGGCTAATGCTCGGCATGCTGACCGGCACGTTATAGGGGCTGGTGCTCCACACCGCCGTGCCGAGCCCGATCAGCACCATGTTGACTGCGAAGGTCGACAACAAGCTCATGAGCTCGGCCTGGCCGATGACCCGGTGCACGGCGATCCAGTAGAGCACAATGCCGAACAGAAAGCCGAACACGATCATGGCCGGGATGGCGACGTAAGGGTGCAGGCCGAGTGAATAGACGATGATGTAGAGCAGGAACATGCCGATGACGATGATGGCGCCATGGGCAAGGTTGATGACGTTCATCACGCCCCAAATCAGCGTCAGGCCCATGGCGGCAAGGCCATAGACCGCGCCAACGAGGATGCCGTCGATAACGGACGCGAGAATTCCGAACATGCGGGGGACCGGCCGGCGGCGGCCCCCAGGCCGCCGCCGGATTGGTTAGAATGATCAGTAGATGACGTTAGCCGTCTTGGCCGCATCCGGCCAGACGATTTCCTTCACCAGCTTGCCGTTTTTCTTCTGCCACTGGGCGAGCACCATTTCGTGGCCAACCTGCAGGCCGTGCGACTTGGGATCGTCCGAGAACTTGGTGTGGCCGAAGAACGTGGTGACGTCCATCTTGTTGAGCACTTCCGTCACCTTTTCCGGATCGATGGAGTTCGCCTGCTCGATCGCATGCTGCAGGATCAAACCCGCTGCATAGCCGCCCGCGGCGTGATAAGCGGGGGCGATCTTGAACTTGTCGGTGAACTCCTTGGCAAAGGCGGCAGGCGTCGGGCCGAAATCCGGCTTGAACGTCACCTGCGGCTCCCATTGCGAGGGCACCGAGATGCCGTTGGCGGCATCGCCAAGCTCAGCGAATTTCGGGCTGTCGGGCGCGACCAGCAAGGTAACCCATTTCAGGCCGGCCTTCTGCTCGTGCAACTGGCGCGCCAGCGTGGCACCGTCGGCATAATGGCCGCCACCGAACAGTGCGGTCGCCTTGGCTGAGATCACCTTGTTGATGACGGGCGAAAAATCGGTGGTGCTACCGGCATAGGATTCGTCGACCGCGACGGTGACGCCGGCCTTCTTTGCCTGCTCGCGCGCCGCAATGGTAACCGCCTTGCTGAACGGATCGTTCTCATAGACGAAGGCAATCGACGGCTTCGGATCCTTTTGCATCAGCGCTTTCAGTGCGCCGGCGAGATATTGGGTGGAGCCGCTATAGAGCTGGAACAGATGCTTGTTGCCGAGCTTGTAGGTCTTCTCCAAGGCGCCGCCGGTGGTGATCATGACCTTGCCGTATTGCTCGGAGATGACCGCGGCGGTGGCGACCAGGCCCGACGAATAAGGGCTGATCAGGAACTGCGCGTTGTCCTGAGTAATAAGGCGCGTATAGAGCTGCTGCACGCGGGTGTTCTGCGACTCGTCGTCGTAGCTGACCAGCTTGACCTGGTAGCTCTTGCCGCCGGCCTTGATGCCACCCTTGGCGTTGACGTGGTCCTTCCACAGCTCAATGCCGCGCATCTGGGCGGTGGAGTCGTTGTTCAGCGCGCCAGTCTGCGAGGCCGTGAAACCGATGGTGATGGTGTTTTGCGCCAGCGCCGGGCCACCGGCAAAAAGAACAGCCGCAGCAAAGAGATATAGGCTCCGTTTCATGACGTTCCTCCTGATTTCGCCCCCAGAGTTCTTAAGGCACGATTGCAACGGCGCGTTTCTGGTGTCAACCGAAACGGGTGGAAGTAATTAAAGCCGTCCCCCGACCAAAGTCGGATGCCGGCGCAGAGCCATGGTCTAATGCAATGCAAAATGCCGCGCCTTGGAGCAGGCGCGGCATTAGTTCCGGTGCCAACCTACCGGGGTCGGCGGTCTCAGCCGACGTCCTGGGAGTGGATGCGGCGCTCTGCCGCAGACGCCTTGTTGCGCCGGCTCATCAATTTGTTGAGGGCGCCCAGATAGGCCTTGGCCGAGGCCACCAGCGTGTCCGGATCGGCACCGCGCGCGGTCACCGAACGGCCGCTCTCCGACAGCCGCACCGAGACTTCCGCCTGGGCATCGGTCCCCTCAGTCACCGCATGCACCTGGTAGAGCTCGAGCACCGCTTCGTGCGGCACCAGCGCGTGGATGGCGTTGAAGATCGCATCCACCGGGCCATTGCCGGTCGACTGCGTGGTGACGTGCTTGCCGTCGATGTCGAGCGTCAAGGTCGCCGTCTGCGGCCCCATGGTGCCGGCGATCACCGTCAAGGAGACGATCTTGACGCGGTCGTGGGCGGTGGCGATCTCTTCGTCGACCAGCGCCTCGATGTCCTCGTCGTAGATCTGCTTCTTGCGGTCGGCCAGCGCCTTGAAGCGCACGAAGGCGTCTTCCAGCTGGTTGCCGGCCAACTGATAGCCGAGCTCCTCCAGCTTGTGGACAAAGGCGTGGCGGCCGGAATGCTTGCCCATGACCAGCGAGGTCTGCTTCACGCCCACCGACTCCGGCGTCATGATCTCGTAGGTCTGCGCATTCTTGAGCATGCCGTCCTGGTGGATGCCGCTCTCATGCGCGAAGGCGTTCCGCCCGACGATCGCCTTGTTGTACTGCACTGGGAACGAGGTCGCCGCCGACACCAGCTTGGAGGCACGCGTCAGCATGGTGGCCTCGATGCCAGTCCAATAAGGCAGCACGTCGTTGCGCACCTTCAACGCCATCACGATTTCTTCCAGCGCGGCATTGCCGGCGCGCTCGCCGATGCCGTTGATGGTGCATTCGATCTGGCGCGCGCCCGCCTTCACGCCGGCGAGCGAATTGGCGACCGCCAGGCCGAGATCGTTGTGGCAATGGGTGGAGAAGCGCGCCTTGTCCGAATTGGGCACACGCGTGCGCAACATGTCGATGAGCGCGAAATACTCTTCCGGCACCGTATAGCCGACGGTATCGGGAATATTGATGGTGGTGGCGCCGGCATTGATCGCCGCCTCCACGCAGCGGCAGAGGAAGTCGTGCTCGGTGCGGGTGCCGTCCTCGGCCGACCATTCCACGTCGTCGGTATGCTTGCGTGCGCGGGCGACCTGCCCGATCACCATCTCGTAGACCTCATGCGGCTCCTTCTGGAGCTTGTACTTCATGTGCACCGGCGAGGTGGAGATGAAGGTATGGATGCGGTTGCGCTTGGCCGGCCTGATCGCCTCGGCACAGCGGTCGATATCCTTGGCGCCGGCGCGCGACAACCCGCAGATCACCGCGTTCTTGGAACGCTTGGCAATTTCGTGCACGGCGGCGAAGTCGCCTTCCGAAGCGATCGGGAAGCCGGCCTCGATGATGTCGACGCCCATGTCGTCGAGCAGCTCGGCAACCTCGAGCTTCTCTTCGTGGGTCATGGTGGCGCCGGGGCACTGCTCGCCGTCGCGCAACGTCGTGTCGAAGATCACGACGCGGTCCTTATCGGACGGGGTCTTGGAAGCCATTGGAACTGATCCTTCTCGTCGAACGCGCCGCTTCAGGGCGCTCTAATGGGGTGCTGTCTCCGCCATCCCCCGAGTGCCCAGGCGCATGCCCTGCCGGCCCTCAGGGGCGGATAAGGAGAAGGAGCGTGCCCAGAATGAGGGTGGCCGCGGGTTCGGCCTGGGAGGCCGCCCGCCCGATCGCGCAAATGGTCTGGCGCGTCGACATTGCCGTTAGAACCCTCATAGTCTTCGACGGTTAAGGTGGCGAAACTCGGTTAAGTCCGCGTTAACCGCAGGTAGATGGGCAAGCTTCTAGCGGAAACAAGCGGGGCAAATCAAGCAGGCCGGCGAATAGGTCAGCATTGCTGACTGTTCGCCGGAGTTTGCGAGGGATCATGGAAGTTCGATCCGCCGCTCTCATGCGCCGGACCTGGCTGAGGCAGACGCTGTCGGTGCTGATCTTCGCCGCGCTGCTGTTCGCGCCGGCCGGCACGCTGCGCTTCTGGCAGGCTTGGGTGTTCGGCATCGTCTTCCTGGGTGCGTGCGTTCTGCTCGGCATCTATTTCCTGAAGCACGATCCCGCACTGATCGAGCGGCGTATGCAGGCCGGTCCCATGGCCGAGCAGGAACCCGCCCAAAAGATCATCATCGGCCTGGTCATGGCCGGTTTCGTCTTGCAGCTCTTTCTGCCCGGGCTCGACCACCGCTGGCACTGGTCCAGCGTGCCGCTTTGGCTCGTGCTCGTGGGTGACGGCGCCGTGGCGGCGAGCTTCGTCGTCTTCTTTTACGTGATGAAGCAGAACAGCTACGCCGCCTCGACCGTCAGGGTAGAGCCAGGCCAGCCGGTGGTCTCGACCGGCCTCTACGGCATCGTCCGCCATCCCATGTATGCCGGCGCCCTGCTCCTGATGGTCGGCATACCGCTCGCGCTCGGTTCCTATTGGAGCCTGCTCGTGCTGGTCCCTATGCTTCCGCTACTCGCCTGGCGGCTGCTCGACGAAGAGCGCGTGCTCAGGCGCGACTTGCCGGGCTATGCCGATTACTGCCGGCAGGTGCGCTATCGCCTCGTTCCCGGCGTCTGGTAACCCTCACGCCTTCAACATCGCCGGATCGATCGGCAGCGTGCGGATGCGTTTGCCGGTGGCGGCGAAGATCGCGTTGCACAGCGCGGGGATCGCCGGCGGCAGTGGCGGCTCGCCCAGGCCGGTCGGCGAATGGTTGCTCTTGATGAAGTGCACCTCGATCGGCGGCGCTTGTTTCAACAGCAGCGGCGAGAACGTGTCGAAATTGCTCTCGACCACATGGCCATTCTCGATGGTGATCTTCTGGTTCAACGCTTCGGCGAGGCCGTCGAGAATGGCGCCGTGCACCATGTTGTCCGCCGCGGTCGGATTGATAACCTGGCTGCCGATGTCGCCAACCGCCCACACCTTATTGACCTTCACCTGACCGTCAGCGGCGACAGCTACTTCCACCACCTCGGCGAAATAACCGAGATGGCTGTAGTAGAAGGCAACGCCCGCGCCGGCCCGCGACGGTAGCCTGCGCCCGCCCCAGCCCGACACCTCGCGCACCTTTTCGAGCACACCGCGGGCGCGCGCCGTATTGAAGCCCGGTCCGCGGCCCGGCAGCACTTCGTCCTTGCCGAGCAGATCAATCTGGAACGCCAGCGGGTCCTTGCCGGCGGCATGCGCCAGCTCGTCGAGAAACGACTGGAACACGAAAGCCAGCGCGTTGCTGCCGGGCGCGCGCAGCGGCCCGGTCGGCACCCCGAACGGGATCAACGAATAACCCATCGACAGATTGGCCACGCGGCCCGCCGGAAAGATCGTGCTCTCCATGCCGGCCGAAGGGGCTATCTGTCCGTTCCGGCCGAAGCTGACGAAATGCTGCTGCCAGGCAATCAGCTTGCCGCTCGCATCCAGGCCGCCTTTGAGGAAATGCCAGCCGGCCGGCCGATAGAAGTCGTGCTGGATATCGTCGGTGCGGTTCCACACCAGCTTCACCGGCGCGCGGGCAATCTCCGACAGCCAGGCCGCCTCGACCATGTAGTCGTTCATCAAGCGCCGGCCGAAACCGCCGCCACTGCGCCGGAAGTGGATGGTGACGTTGCGCTCGTCGATCCCGAGGGTGCGCGCGACCAGCGCCCGCCCCGGTTCCGGGTTCTGGGTCGGCGCCCAGATTTCCACCTTGCCGCCCCGCGCATGCGCCGTGCAGTTCATCGGCTCGAGCGGCGCATGGGCGAGAAACGGATAATGATAGCTCGCCTCCACCACATGCGCGGCGCCCTTCAACGCTGCGGCCGCATCGCCATCATGGCGCAGGCTATGCGCTGGCGCCTTGGCGCCGAGCGCCGCGGCTTGGCGCGCAAAACCTTCACTGCTTTGCTCTCGCGTCGCGCCCTCGTCCCATTTCACCTCGAGTTGGCGCTGCGCCTTGGCGGCCTGCCACCAGCTATCGGCGACGATGGCGACGCCCGGCATCAGCCCGGCGAGGTCGCTCCCGCCTTCCACCACGAAGGCATGGCGTACACCGGGCAGCTTGCGAATGACGTCGAGATTGGCTCTCACCACACTGCCCCCGAACACCGGGCATTTGGTGAACACGCCATAAAGCATACCCGGCACCACCATATCGATGCCGAACAGCGGCTCGCCCTTGACCAGCTTCGGGCTTTCATAGCCGGGCACCGAATGGCCGATGATGGTGTAGTCCTTCGGGTCCTTGAGCTTGACGCTGCCGAGGTCCGGCACCGGCAGCTTGGCGGCGGCCGCCGCCAGCGCGCCATAGGTCAGCTTGCGGCCGGACGCCGTGTGCGTCACCTCGCCATGCGCGGTGACGCAATCCTCCGCCTTCACCTTCCAGCGCCGCGCGGCCGCATTGACCAGCATCGCGCGCGCCACCGCACCGGCCTGCCGCATCGGGTCCCATTCGAGCGGCGTCGCCATGCTGCCGCCGGCAACCTGGCGTCCATAGACCCTGTGGTCAGCGAGCGCCTGCTCGATGCGCACTTGTTTCCAGTCGACGTCGAGTTCCTCCGCGATCAGCATCGGCAGCATGGTCATGACGCCCTGCCCGATCTCCGGATTCTTCGCCGTGATGGTGACGGTATTGTCGGGCGCGATCCGCACATAGGCGTTGAGCGTCGCGTGCGCACCCGTCGCCGCATTGGCGATGCTTGGCAGTTCAAAGCTGAGCAGCAATCCGCCGCCCGCGGCGGCGCTCACTTTCAGGAAGTCGCGGCGCGAAGCGCCGCCGGGTCGTGCATCGGCGGCGGATGATGTGCGGGAAAGATGCATGTCCTGCATGGCTCAGGCTCCTTTCCGCTTGTTCGGCGCGGTGCCGAAGTCGCTCTGCGCCGCCTGCTTGATGGCGATGCGAATGCGATTGTAGGTGCCGCAGCGGCAGATATTGCCGTTCATCACGGCATCGATCTCGCCGTCGCTCGGCGTCTTGCCATTGGCGAGCAACGCGGCGGCCGACATGATCTGGCCGGGCTGACAATAGCCGCATTGCACGACATCGATGTCGAGCCATGCCTTCTGCAGGCGCGCGCCGATGGGCGTTGCGCCAATGCCCTCGATGGTCGTCACCGCCTTGTTGCCGACGTCGGATATCGCGGTCAGACAGGCGCGCGCCGGCGCGCCGTCGAGATGCACGGTGCAGGCGCCGCACAACCCGATGCCGCAGCCGAACTTCGTGCCTTTCAGATTGATGGTGTCGCGCAGAACCCAGAGCAGCGGCGTGTCGCTGTCGACATCGACATTGTGGCGGCGACCGTTGACGTGGAGCGTGTACCGCATGACCAACCTCACCGGTTCATGGGCGAGAGCATAGCCGCGCCGGAATGCCCCGCCGCATCAATTTTTCCTGAATGTGCGGCTTAAACAAGGCTCGCATGCGCGGCGCGCAAGCGTCGTCATAACCGCGCCGTAAAAATTTCCCGCTCGTACGCTCAGCCGCCGCGTGCCGTCAGCGCCTTGCGCGCTTTCTGCAACTCCTTGAGCATCTTGCCGCCGATTTGGGGAAATTCCAGCTTGAGACCCTCAAGCGCCTCGGCCAGCGCGCCCGCCACCACCAGCCGGGTGAACCATTTGTTGTCGGCCGGCACCACATACCACGGGGCCTCTGGCCGGCTGGTTTCGCGGATCATGTCCTCGTAGGCGACCATATATTTCGACCACAGCTTGCGCTCGGACACGTCGCTCATCGAGAATTTCCAGCGCTTGGCAGGCTCGTCGATGCGGGCGAGAAAACGCTTGCGCTGTTCCTCGCGCGAGAGGTGGAGGAAGAACTTCAGGACCACCGTGCCATTGCGCGCGAGATGCCGCTCGAAGGCGCGGATATCGGCGAAACGCTGCTTCCAGAATTTGGCACCGACCACTCCCGGGGGCAGATGTTGCGTTTGCAACATCTCCGGATGCATCCGTACCACCAGCACTTCCTCGTAGTGCGAGCGGTTGAAGATGCCGATGCGTCCGCGTTGCGGCAGGCGCTGGCTGATGCGCCAAAGGAAGTCGTGGCTGAGCTCTTCCGCACTCGGCTGCTTGAAGGCGTGCACCTCCACCCCTTGCGGGTTCAAGCCGGTCATGACGTGCTTGATGAGGCCATCCTTGCCGGCGGCATCCATCGCCTGCAGCACGATCAGCACCGAATAATGGTCGCGGGCGTAGAGCTTCTCCTGGAAGGCCGCGAGCCGCGCGATACCGTCCGTGAGCATGATCTTGGCCTCGGCCTTGTCGATCGAAAGGCCGCAAACCTCGGCCGGATCGAAATCGGCCAGCCGGAAACGCTCCGGCTTGTCGATGCGGAAGCGTTGGGCAATGCGTTCGAGATTCATGGGCCAGAGTTCACGCCGAGTCGATGTTCTTTGCAAGCGTGGCGAAATGCTTTTCCAGAAACGCCGTTACAAAACGCGGCATGGCGGGATCAAAATCGCGCGGGCTTCGGACGATGCGCAGGTCGACCAGTTCCGGCTGCTGCTCGCTGGCGATATGCGCACGGGCGCGCGCCTGCAACACATCGGCATTTTCGGTTGCATGCAGCACCTTGACCAGCGCGATCAGCGGGCCGGCGGCAATGCAGGTCCATCCGGGCTCCACGGTGAAGTCGGCCGGCGCGAAGCCGGTCTCTTCCTTCAGTTCGCGCCACACGCTGGCTTCGAGGTCGACCCGGTTTCCCTTGACGTCGTTCAGGTCGGGCGTGCCGCAGGGGAAATAAATGCGGCCGGCATTGAAGGTGTGCGCCCCCATGACGCCGAGCAGCACCGCGCCATCGGCCGCGATGATCGCGGCGGCGGCGAAGCAGTCGCGCACGCCCGTCTCCTGCCAGCCCCAGGCGCGCCAGGCGGAAAAGCTCGCAAAATCGGCTTCGAGATAAGCGCCGCTCAACACAGCGTCGCTCAGCCGGTGCCGGTAGAGCAACAACACGCGCCCGTTCCAGATCGCCGGATTGGCGCGTTGCAGTTCGGCGAAATAGGCGTCGATGTCGGCGCGGCGCTCGAAGGCGAACGGCCAAGGCCTGGGCGCGAAGGCCAGTTCGAGGCGGTCGAGATGCTCAATGGCAATGTCGCTCATTGGCCGCAATCGACGCGAGGACGGCGTCGCCGTCAAGCCTCGATCGTGCCTTCGCTGACCCGCACAGCGCCGCCGCCGATCGTGGCCGCGCGGAGCCCGCCGCCCGCGACCGTCAGTCCAAGGCGGATCAGGCTCGGGCGTCCCATCTCGTAGCCTTGCTCAATGACGAACGCATGCTCGCCGTCGGTAAGCCCGGCAAACCGCGTCAACACGCCGGCAAAGGCCGCCGCCGCCGAGCCGGTCGCCGGGTCCTCCACGATGCCGAAGGCGGGGGCGAACATGCGGGCGTGAAAGTCGTGCGCGGGTTCGGCGGTCTCTGTGCTGAAGATGTAGACCGCATTGTGCGCCGGCGCGGTCAGCGCCGATGCGAAGCGTGCGAGATCGGGCTGGGCCCGGCGCACCGCGTCCAGACTCTTGAGCGGCACAAAGGTGAAGCCGAGCCCGGTCGACCGGCAACTCGGCGTGAAGCCGCCAAAGCCGATGTCGTCGACCGCAAGGCCGAGCGCGGCGGCAAGCGTCTCGTTGGGCGGCGGCGCACCGACCTCGGCCGGCAACTGGGGCAGCGCGAAGGAGG
>JAKAMD010000187.1 GCA_021823875.1 Pseudomonadota bacterium
TCTCGACCTGCGCTTCGTTCATATTGGCCGGCGCCGGCGTGGCGGTCGCCAAGCACGGCAACCGCGCGCTGTCGTCGAAATCGGGTGCCGCCGACGTGCTGCAGGCGCTCGGCGTCAAGATCGATCTGACCGCCGAGCAAGTGGCCAAATGCATCGCCGAGGCCGGCATCGGCTTCATGTTCGCGCCGGGACATCATCCCGCCATGAAGAACGTCGGCCCGACCCGGGTCGAACTCGGCACCCGCACCATCTTCAATCTGCTCGGGCCGCTGTCGAACCCGGCAAGCGTCAAGCGGCAAATGATCGGCACCTTCTCGCGCCAATGGCTCGAGCCGATGGCGCAGGTGCTCAAGAACCTCGGGTCCGAGAGCATCTGGGTGGTGCACGGTTCCGACGGCCTCGACGAGATCACTACCTCGGGCCCAACCAGCGTGGCCGAGCTGAAGAACGGCGAGATCCGTACCTTCGAGATCACGCCGGAGGACGCCGGCCTCGCGCGCGCCAAGCCGGAGGCGCTGCGCGGGGGCGACGCTAATGCCAATGCCGCAGCGCTGCTCGATGTGCTCAAGGGCAAAAAGGGCCCCTATCGCGACGTGTCCGTGCTCAATGCCGCCGCCGCGCTGATCGTTGCCGGCAAGGCCAAGGACCTGAAGGAAGGCGCCGCGCTCGCCGCCCATGCCATCGACAACGGCGAGGCCGAGGGCCGGCTCGACCGGCTGATCGGGGTTTCCAACGCGGCCGACTAACGCAGCATCCGGCAAAATCCGGCCCTGGGCTTGACCGGGAACACGCCGCCGTTTTCGAATAAGATCGTCCGCGGGAGAAACCGATGTCCGACATCCTCGCCAAGATCGAGGCTTATAAGCGCGAGGAGATCGCGGCGGCCAAGCGCGCCAAGCCGCTCAGCGTCCTGGAAGCCGAGGCCAAGGCGGCCTCAGCCCCGCGCGGCTTCCTCAAGGCCATCGAGCGGCGGCTGGCCGCCGGCGACTATGCGCTGATCGCCGAGATCAAGAAGGCGAGCCCCTCCAAGGGCCTTATCCGCGCCGACTTTGATCCCCCGGCCCTGGCGAAAGCGTACGAGGCAGGCGGCGCCACCTGCTTGTCCGTGCTGACCGACGCTCCTTCGTTCCAGGGCAAGCCGGAATTCTTGGGCGCGGCGCGCGATGCAGTCTCGCTGCCGGCCCTGCGCAAGGACTTCATCTACGAGCCCTACCAGGTGGTGGAATCGCGAGCGCTCGGCGCCGACTGCATTCTGATCATCATGGCAGCGGTCTCGGACGGCGCAGCGCATGAGATTGAAAACACCGCACTTTCATATGGTATGGATGTTCTTGTTGAAGTTCATCAAGAAGATGATCTTAAGCGCGCTCTGAAGCTGAAATCGCGCCTGATCGGTATCAACAATCGCGACCTGCGCAGCTTCAAGACCACGCTGGAAACCAGCGAACGGCTGGCCCCGCGCGTGCCGAGCGAGCGCATCGCGGTCGGCGAAAGCGGGCTCAATACGCCGGCCGACCTCGCCCGCCTCCACCGCATCGGCATCTCGACCTTTCTGATCGGCGAGAGCCTGATGCGGCAACCCGACGTAACGGCAGCCACCCGCGCCCTGCTCGCGCGCAGCCATGTCGCCGCGGAGTAACGCAATGGCAGGGGGCAAGAAATCAAGCGCTGGTAAGACCAAGAGCAAGAAGGCAGCGCCCCTGCTCGGCAATGCCGAGCTCACCCATATCGACGAACGCGGTCAGGCCCGCATGGTCGATGTCGGTGCCAAGCCCGCCACAGAGCGCGTCGCCATCGCCGAGGGCACGGTCATCATGCGGCCGGAGACGCTCGCGCTGGTGGTCGCCGGCAATGCCGCCAAGGGCGACGTGCTGGGCGCGGCACGGCTGGCTGGGATCATGGCGGCCAAGCGCACGCACAACTTGATCCCGCTCTGCCATCCGCTGCCGATCACCAAGGTCGAAATCGAGATCGACGCCGAACCGACCCTGCCCGGCTTGCGCGTGCAGGCGACAGTGAAGGTGACCGGACAGACCGGCGTCGAGATGGAAGCGCTGACCGCGGTGACGATCGCGTGCCTGACCATCTACGACATGGTCAAAGCGGTCGAGCGCGGCATGCGCATCGAGGGCATCCGCCTCTTGGAAAAATACGGCGGCAAGTCCGGCCATTACCGGGCGGAGGACCGCGCATGATCCCGAAAAGTGGGAACCGGTTTTCGGATCAGATCATGCGCAATCGAAAGGTCTTCCCGTGGCATTGATGCCGGTTGCCGAAGCCCTGGCGCGCGTGCTCGCCGACGCCAAGCCGTTGGCGTCCGAAAACGTGCCGCTCAAGCAAGCAACCGGCCGCGTGCTCACGCAGGACATCACTGCGCTGCGAACGCAACCGCCGCTTAACGTGTCGGCCATGGACGGCTATGCGGTGCGCGGCGCCGACGTGGCAGAGGCCCCGGTGACACTGACGCTGATCGGCGAGGTGGCCGCCGGCCATCCCTTCGAGGGTACAGTTGGCACTGGCGAAGCTGCTCGCATCTTTACCGGCGGCGTGATGCCGGCGGGCGCCGACACCGTGATCATCCAGGAAGTCACCAGCCGGCATGGCGACAAGGTCGTCATCGCCAAATCTGCCGCGGTCGGCCGCAATGTGCGCCAACAGGGTATCGATTTTGCCGAGGGCTCCGTGTTGCTGCGGCGAGGCCAACGCCTCACCGACCGCGACGTCATGCTGGCCGCCTCCATGAACCATCCCGTGCTGCCGGTGCACCGGCGCCCGCGCGTGGCGGTGCTCGGTACCGGCGACGAATTGGTGGCGCCGGGCACGACACCGAGCGAAGGCCAGATCGTCTATTCCAATGGTTTTGCGCTGATGGCCATGGCGGAGGGCGAAGGCGCCGAGGTGCTTGATCTCCGCATCGTCCCCGACCGCCTTCCCGATATCGCCCGCGCCGTGCGCGGCGCGCGCCAATGGGGCGCCGATATCCTGGCGACCACCGGCGGCGCCTCGGTCGGCGAGCACGACCTGGTGCAGAAGGCGCTCAAGGAGGAAGGGCTCGCGCTCGACTTCTGGCGCGTGGCGCTGCGCCCCGGCCGCCCCATGATGCACGGAAGGCTCGGCGCTATGCAGGTGCTCGGCCTGCCCGGCAATCCGGTGTCGGCCTATGTCTGCGCCTTCCTGTTCCTGGTGCCGCTGATCCGGCGGCTGGCCGGCCGCGCCGACGCCGAGCGGGTGCCGGAGCCGGCCCGCCTCGGCTGCCTGCTCAAGGCCAATGATGAGCGCCAGGACTACGTGCGGGCGACCCTGGTCCAGACCCCGGACGGCCCCGTGGCCACCCCGCTGCCCGACCAGGACAGCTCCCTGATGGCCCCGCTCGCGGCCGCCGATTGCCTGCTGATTCGGCCGCCAAATGCCCCCGCAGCCGACCCCGGTTCACCCTGTGTCATCCTTAAGCTAGCCCTTTAGCGGCCATTCGAGTTTTTCACTCCAAATTAAATCCTTGCGGAACACATATCGAACAGATAGTGTCCGTTCATGATTTGTTTCAGATCGGCCGCCCGAGGGACGCTGGGGCCCGGTCGCGAAGGGGGAAAACCCAATGCTCACCCGCACGCCGTTCGAGCCCCTGCGCCACATCCATGAGCGCCCGACCGAAACCGGCGTGCCCCCCTCTTTCGACGAGATGAAGGACGCTCTCGACCTGCGCTCGAAGTCGGGCATCCACCGGCTGATCACGGCGCTGGAGGAGCGCGGCTTCATCCGGCGCTTGGCCAACCGGGCGCGCGCCATCGAGGTGATCAAGCTCCCCGAGTCGGTCGGCCATGGCCTGCAGGGGCGCGCGCGCGGCGGCTTCACCCCGAGCGTGATCGAGGGCGATCTCGGCCGGGTTCGCACGGTCTCGGAGGACGGCAGCGACAGCGGCCGGCCGATCGCGGTGCCGGTCATGGGCCGGATCGCGGCGGGCACGCCGATCGAGGCGATCCAGACCCGCAGCCATGTCATCAACATGCCGCCCGACCTTCTGACCAGCGGCGAGCATTTCGCGCTCGAAGTGCGGGGCGACTCCATGATCGAGGCCGGCATCCTCGACGGCGACATCGCGCTCATCCGCAAGTCGGAGGCCGCCGACACCGGCGACATCGTGGTGGCGCTGATCGACGACGAAGAGGCGACGCTGAAGCGTTTCCGCCGGCGCGGTGCCTCCATAGCGCTGGAGCCTGCCAACACCTCCTACGAGGTGCGCATCCTGCCGCCTAACCGGGTGCGCATCCAGGGTAAGCTGGTGGGGCTGTTCCGGCGATACTAATCGCCAGCCTTTAGATCCTGCTGCCGCGGCGTGGCATCGGGGGCGACCGGGTGCCGTGATATTCTTGTCGCACGCGGCCCGTGCGCCCAGGGCCGGTCATAGCCGGCGGGACGCGCATCGGTTTCCACGAAGCGATGGCCGTCCCAGCGCAGCGCGATCGCGCCGCGCGCGCGCCAGACATTTCGATCGATCAGCTTTGCCGCACACGGCAATTGCGCCTGGCGCGGGCTCACCACCACAGCGGCGCGCCGGCAATCTTCACCGAAGGCTTCGATCGAAGTGACAAAGGACACCAGCCGGCCGTCGGCGAGGTGCCCAATGCAGCCGATGGCGTCGCAACGCATGCCCTCGCGCAGACCGCGATCCTTGACGCCGCGCGCATCGGCGTCGGCCGCGAGCCACTCCTTGACCGAGAACGTATCACGCGCGCTGGCCAGCACCACGAGCCGCCCGTCCGGACCGCGGATCGCAGCGGCCTGTCCGTCGCCTGGGACCAGCACGTCAGGCTGCGGCGTATCGGCGGCATAAAGGCTGGCGATCAGCGCCACCACCGCCCCGCTCCAGCGCAGCGGCGTACGCAACAGGCACAACAAGAGCAAGCCAGCCGTCGCCAGCAGCAGCGGCCCCGTGCCAAAGGCGTGGATGTGCCCGACCGCACCCGGCAGGCTCGTCACCCAGAGCGCCACGCTGTCCATCCATTCGATGCCGTGGCCCATCAGCCGCCAGAACGGCGCGTCGAAGCCGAAGGGCATGGCCAGCACGCCGACGATGCCCATCGGCATCACCAGCGCGGACACGACCGGCATGGCCAACAGATTGGCGAGCACGCCGTAAGGCGCCAGCCGATGAAAATGGTAGGCGGCGTAAGGCGTGGTGGCCAATCCGGCGACCAGCGAGGCAAGCACGAGCGCGGCGACCTCGCGCCCGCCCCACAGCGCGACGCGCGCGCCGAGCGATGTGTCGGCATCGGCTCGCCAGGGCAGGCCGTGTTGATAGGCCGCGATTAAGGCCAGCGTTGCCGCAAACGACATCTGGAAGCTCGGGTGCACCACCGCCTCCGGCGCGAATAATAAAACGACCAGGGCGGCAACGGTGATGGTGCGGAAGGTGAGCGTCGGCCGGTCGAACATGATGCCGATGAGCACGATGGCGATCATGATGTAGGAACGCTGCGTGGCGACCTCGGCGCCGGATAGCAGCAGATAGAATGCCGCCGTGACCAGCGCGCCGGCCGCCGCCCATTTCTTGATCGGATGGCGGCTGGCCAGCGACGGGATCAGGGCGAAGCCAGCGCGAATCAAAAAGAACACGATGCCGGCCACCACCGCCATGTGATAGCCGGAGATCGACAATACGTGGCCAAGACTTGAAATAAACATTGCGTCGTAAACCGGGGCTGAGATCGGATCGTTCTTGCCGGTGATCAGCGCGGAGGCGATCGAACCTTCATCGCCCGGCAGAACGGCGCGGATGCGCTTATCGATGGCCCCGCGTATCGCGTCGATCACCGCTGCGTAACGCAACCAGGTGCTGCTGGCGACCGGCGCGGCCAGTACCTTGATCTTGCCGAGCGCATAGCCAGAGGCGCCGATGCGCTGGAAATACATGGCGCGGGCGAAATCGTAGCCACCGGGACGCAGCGGCGCGAGCGGCGGCGTCAGACGCGCCTTGAAGGCAACGTAGCTGCCGACGTCCGGCGCCGTGCCCTTGCGCACGGCAACGCGGATGCGGGCGGGCGCCGGATCGCGGCGTGTGAGTTCGATATGGTCGACGCGCACGGTGACGCGGTCGGAGCGGGCGCGTTCTTCGCGTACTTCGACAAAGCCACTGACGGTCGCAGTCGCCGGGAACGCGAGCACCGGATGGGCGACGCGCGCGGTCTGCACGGTGGCGACGGCAAACCCCGACGTGATGGTGGCAAAGCCGAGCGCGAGCGGAAAGCCGACTACGCTGCGGCGGGCGGCATAGGCGACCGCGATGCCGACGAGCGCCAGCGCGCTGGCCGCCCACCAGGCCGGTTCGCGATCGGCAGTGAAATAGAGCGCGATGCCGAAACCGAAACCGACCGGCAGCCACGGCATCAGCCGCCCGGGCGCCACTTCCGCCAGCGCCCACTGCGAGACCAGGCGGTGCAAATGCTCGGCCGGCCCTGCCAGCCGGTCCGGCAACGCGAGGCCGGCGCGCTGGCGCGCGGCGTCCAGCTCGGCGGCCCAGGCTCTCGCGCGCGATCGGTTCGGCTCGGCCACGACACCCTCAGCGCAAACAGGAATACGCGAGGGATAATGCTACCTCAGCTGCTGGTTGTGGCTAGGGGAACGGTTGTGAACCTTGTCCCGGGCGTGCAGCAAACTGTCATTCCGGCACGGCGCCATCAGCGCGTTTACGCGCGTCTTCGACGCGCTATGGCGCCGGGCCCGGAATCCGGGGCCAAATCACAAAGCTTTCCGCATGATCTGGATTCCGGGTTCGCCCGCTTCGCGGGCGCCCCGGAATGGCAATTAAGAGGCTTTCTCTTTCGCCCAGGTATCCCGCAGGCCGATGGTGCGGCTGAACACCGGCTTGGCCGGCGTCGAATCCTGGTCACGGCAGAAATAACCGTTGCGCTCGAACTGCACCGGGCTCTCCAGCGCG
>JAKAMD010000188.1 GCA_021823875.1 Pseudomonadota bacterium
GCGCTCGATTTCAAACGGCTCAAGCAGGTGATGGCGCAGCCGGTGCTGGTCGACCTGCGCAACATCTACCGCCCCGAGGAAATGGCCCGCCACGGCTTCGCCTATGAGTGCGTGGGACGGGCGAAGAAAACTTAAACTGTCATTCCGGGGCGCGGCCGAAGGCCGCGAACCCGGAATCCATAATCCCAATGCTGCGGCGTATAGATTCCGGGCTCGCCGCTTCGCGGCGCCCCGGAATGACGAAGTCTTAAATGCGCACCTTCGGCACACCCCTTCCCATTGACGTGGCTTTGGCGCCGCTCACCGCCGCGCTCGCTGGCCACAACGCCGCCGTGCTGGTGGCGCCGCCGGGCGCCGGCAAGACCACACGCGTGCCGCTGGTGCTGCTCGATGAGCCGTGGGCGCAGGACAAGAAGATCCTGCTGCTGGAGCCGCGCCGGCTGGCCGCCCGCGCCGCCGCCAGCCGCATGGCGTCAACCTTGGGCGAGCAGGTCGGCGACACTGTCGGCCTGCGCGTGCGCTTCGGCTCCAAGATTTCCAAGCGCACCCGTATCGAGGTCGTGACGGAAGGTGTGTTCACGCGGCTCGTGCTCGACGATCCGTCGCTCGACGGCGTCGCCGCCGTGCTGTTCGACGAATTTCACGAGCGCTCGCTTGATGCCGATCTGGGTCTCGCGCTGGCGCGCGACGTGCAGCAGGGCCTGCGCGAGGATTTGAAGCTTTTGGTGATGTCGGCGACGCTCGATGGCGCGCGGGTGGCGGCGCTCTTGGGCGATGCGCCGGTGGTCGAGAGCGAGGGCCGCAGCTTCCCGGTCGAGACCCGTTACCTCGGCCGTGACCCTCGCGCGCGCATCGAAGATCAGGTGGCCGGCGCGGTCGAGCGCGGCTTGCGCGCCGAGACCGGTTCGCTGTTGGTGTTCCTGCCTGGCGCCGGCGAAATCCGCCGCACCGAGACATTGTTGAAGGAGCGTGTGCGCGATGCGAACACCGACATCGTCGCGCTCTTTGGTGCGCTCGATGCGCGCGAGCAGGATCGCGCCATTTCGCCGTCGCCGCCGGGCCGCCGCAAGGTGGTGCTGGCGACCTCGATAGCGGAGACGTCGCTCACCATCGAAGGCGTGCGCGTGGTGATCGACAGCGGGCTGTCGCGGGTGCCGCGCTATGAGCCCGATGTCGGGCTGACGCGATTGGAAACGGTGCGGGTGTCGCGCGCGGCCGCCGATCAGCGGCGCGGCCGCGCCGGCCGCACCGAACCGGGCGTCTGCTATCGCCTGTGGGACGAGCCGCAGACCGGCTCGCTCGAGCCCTATACCCGGCCGGAGATTCTCTCCGCCGATCTGTCGTCCTTTGTGCTCGATCTGGCGCAATGGGGTGCGAGCGATCCGGGCACGCTTTGCTTTCTCGACCCGCCGCCTTCAGCTGCGCTCAGCGAGGCGCGCAGCTTGCTGACCGAACTCGGCGCTATCGACGCGCAGGTCCGCATCACCGAGGAAGGCCGCCGCCTGCGCGCGCTGCCCTTGCCGCCGCGGCTGGCGCGCATGGTGGTGGACGCGTCTGCGGAAGGCGCCGGCCAGCTGGCCGCCGAGATCGCGGCCGTGCTGACCGAGCGCGGACTGGGCGGTGACGACCCCGACCTTGGCCATCGCCTCGATCAGTTCCGCAGCGACCGCTCGCGCCGGGCCGAGGATGCGCGCGCCATGGCGAAACGTTGGAGCGAGACTGCCGGCGGCAGGAAGCAGGGTGGCGATCATTCGCCCGGTTCACTGCTCGCGCTCGCCTATCCCGACCGCATCGCCAAGAATCGCGGCGGCGGCACGGGCGGCTTTCTGCTTGCCAATGGCCGCGGCGGCACGATCGATCGCGCGTCGTCGCTGGCGCGCGAGCCGTTCCTGGCGGTGGCCGAATTGACCGGCAGCGCGGCGGCGAGCCGCATTGTGCTGGCCGCGCCGATCACGCTTGATGAGATCGAGGCACGCTTCGCCAGCCAGATCGAAGATCGCGACGCCATCACCTTCGACCGCGCTTCCGCCGCCCTGCGCGCGCGCCGCACGCGCCGACTCGGCGCGCTGGTGCTGGGCGAACAGATCAAGCCGATCACGCCCGATGCTGACAGCGCGCATATCCTGGCCGATGGCATCGTCGCGCTCGGGCTCGACCGCCTGCCGTGGAGCAAGGCGGCGCTGCAATTCCGCCAGCGCGTCGGTTTCCTGCGACGCGCCACCGATCTCGGGTTGACCCGAGATCGGCGATCGATCGAGCCCGAGTCGGCTAAAGCCGACTCGGGTGGCGAGGAATGGCCCGATTTGTCGGATGACGGTCTCGCGCGCAGCGCGGCGGATTGGCTGGAGCCGATCCTGCTCGACAAGACCGCGCGCGGCGAGGTCGGCGCCGATGAATTGTCCGATGCGGTGATGAACCTGCTGCCGTGGCCGCTGCGCCGCCGGCTCGATGACGAGGCGCCCACCCACTTCACCGCGCCGACCGGTTCCCATGTGCCGATCGACTACGAGGCCGAGCAGGGACCGACCGTCTCGATCCGCGTACAGGAATTGTTCGGGCTGGCGCAGCATCCATCGATTGCCGGCAGCCGCGTGCCGCTGGTGATTGAACTGCTGTCGCCGGCACACCGGCCGGTGCAGGTGACGCGCGATCTGCCGGGCTTCTGGCGCGGCAGCTACGCGGCGGTACGCAGCGACATGCGCGGCCGCTATCCCAAGCATCCTTGGCCGGACGATCCGCTCAGCGCGCCCGCCACCCGCCGCGCCAAGCGCCGCGGCGAATAATGCCGCGCGGGCAATAGTTCGAATTTTCGTCAAGCGGTTAAGCCGCCGCTCACCATGCCAGAAGCGGGCGGACCGCTCTGGCATCGCGTTAAGACCGCTTTGCCCGTGCGCGTGCGAGATTGGCATGCAACCTCGCGAGCGTCCTGATGCGCCAGATTCTCGTTCTTGCGGCAATTGCGGTGGTGGGCGGCACCTATCTCGCGCAGTATGCCGACCATTCGCTGAAGGATTCGGCGCCTAAGGTGGCGGTCGTGCAGCCGCAACAGCCCTCGCAGGAAGAGGTCGGGAGCGGACGCACCCTCAGCTTCGATGCCGACCGCCAGGGCCATTACGAGGTGCAAGCCCGCGTCAATGGCCGCCACATCGGCTTCATGGTCGATAGCGGCGCCTCGCTGGTGGCCTTGCGCGCCTCCGACGCCGCCGAGGCCGGTATCCGGCCGCTGCCGGCCGATTACACTGCGACCGTCTCTACCGCCAACGGCCAGATCAAGGCCGCGCGTGCCAGCCTCGATCGCATCGAGATCGGCGACATCACCGTCTATGACGTGCCGGCGCTGGTGCTGCCGGATGCGGCGCTCGGCCGCAACCTGCTCGGCGTCTCCTTCCTGTCCAAGCTCAAGCGCTATGAAGTCGCCAACGGCCGGCTGGTGATGGAGCAGTAGGCTCACCATCATTACGGGACGGAGGCCCGGAGCGACAAAGCTGCGCTTTCCGGCGTTCTTGCGTTAGGCTATGGAACGCCGGGAAATCTCTACCTCTGAGGACCTCATGTTTCCGACGCCCAAGCCTGCGCTGACGCCCAATACCTATGCCTACGAATCCTCGCCATTGGTGAAGCCTACCGGCTTCCGCGAGTACGACGCCCGCTGGCTCCTGGAAAAGGAGATCAACCTGATGGGCGTGCAGGCACTCGGCATGGGGCTCGGCACGCTGATCGGCGAGATGGGCGTGAGACGAGAGATCGTCACCGGCCACGATTTCCGCGGCTATTCCGCCTCGGTGAAGATGGCGCTGATCTCTGGCCTGATGGCGGCCGGCTGCAAGGTGCACGACATTGGGCTCGCTATCACGCCGATGGCCTATTTCGGCCAGTTCGCGCTCGACGTGCCCTGTGTCGCCATGGTCACCGCCTCGCATAACGACAATGGCTGGACCGGCGTGAAGATGGGCGCCAATCGGCCGCTCACCTTCGGTCCCGACGAGATGACGCGGCTGAAGGAGATCGTGCTCGGCGCCCAGTTCAAGCTGACGGGCGGCGGCTCCTACGTCTTCGTGGAGAATTTCCCCGAGCGCTATATCGCCGATCTCACCAACCGGCCGAAGATTAAGCGCAAGCTGAAAGTGATCGCCGCCTGCGGCAATGGCACCGCCGGCGCTTTCGCCCCGCGCATCCTCGAGGCGATCGGCTGCGAGGTGATCCCGCTCGACTGCGAACTCGACCACACTTTCCCGCGCTACAATCCCAACACCGAAGACATGCAGATGCTGCACGCCATGCGCGACGCGGTGCTGGAGCATAAAGCCGACGTGGCGCTCGGCTTCGACGGCGACGGCGACCGCTGCGGCGTGGTCGATAACGAAGGCGAAGAGATTTTCGCCGACAAGGTCGGTGTCATGCTGGCGCGCTATATGTCGCTGGAGCACAAGGGCGCGACCTTCGTGGTCGACGTGAAATCGACTGGGCTGTTCGTGACCGATCCGGTGTTGAAGGCCAACGGCGTCAAGGCCGACTACTGGAAGACCGGCCATTCCTACATCAAGCGCCGAGTCAACGAGCTCGGCGCGTTGGCCGGCTTTGAGAAGTCGGGCCACTTCTTCTTCAACAAGCCCTACGGCCGCGGCTATGACGACGGCATGATCTTCGGCATGGCGGTCTGTGACATGCTCGATCGTGTGCCGGACAATAGCATGGCCGATCTGCGCCGCGCGCTGCCCAAGACCTGGGGCTCGCCGACCATGGCGCCGCATTGCGACGACGAGAAGAAATATGGCGTGGTCGACGCGGTGGTGAAGCATTTCGAGGCGGCCCAGAAGAAAGGCGACAAGGTCGCCGGCCAGCCGATCCGCGATCTGGTGACCGTCAATGGCGTGCGCGTTACGGTGGAGGATGGCACCTGGGGTCTGGTGCGCGCCTCGTCGAACAAACCGGAGCTTGTCGTCGTGGTGGAAAGCCCGGTGTCGGAAGCACGCATGCGCGAGATGTTCGCCGCGGTCGACGGCGTGCTGCGCACGCATCCGGAAGTCGGCGCGTATAATCAGACGATTTGATTTCTCTGTCATTCCGGGACCGCCCGAAGGGCGGGACCCGGAATCCGGGAGCCAAGAACGACGGCAGTACCCGTTCGCGCTGGATTCCGGGTTCGCTCGCCGCGCTTGCGCCCCCGAATGGCCGATGATGCTACGAGTTGTGAAATCGTCACCGTTCCGCTAGCTTCCGCGCCCGTGACATCCTTCATCGCAATGGCATTAACCCCATGATCGGCCGGCCCAAATTCGTGCTCGCCTCCGGCTCGCCGCGGCGGCTCGCGCTGGTCAATCAGGCCGGCATCGAACCGGACGCGCTCAAGCCGACCGACGTCGACGAGACCCCGCGCCGCGGCGAGATCCCGCGCGCCTATGCGACACGCCTTGCCCGCACTAAGGCGGCGGCGGCGCTCGACAGCGTCAAGCTCGATGACGAGTTGCGCGGCGCCTATATTCTGGCCGCCGACACCGTGGTGGCGGTCGGCCGCCGCATCCTGCCCAAGGCCGAATTGCTCGACGAGGCGGCGCAGTGCCTGCGGCTGTTGTCGGGCCGCAATCACCGCGTCTACACCGCCATCTGTCTGGTGACGCCGAAGGAAAGCTTCCGCCAGCGCCTGGTGGAAACGCGGGTGCGCTTCAAGCGCCTCTCGGGGGACGACATCGAGGCCTATCTCGCCTCCGGCGAATGGCGCGGCAAGGCGGGCGGCTATGCTGCGCAAGGCATCGCCGGCACCTTCCTGGTGAAGATCGTCGGCTCCTACAGCAATATCGTCGGCCTGCCGCTCTACGAAACCACGACGCTGCTCGCGGGCGAGGGCTTCCCGATCCGCTTCGGCTGGCTCAACGCGGTGTGAACCGTCATTCCGGGGCGGCGCCGCAGGTGCCGAACCCGGAATCCAGAAGATAATGAAGAGCGTTGCCGTGATGCTCTGGATTCCGGGTTCGCACGCTTGCGCGTGCGCCCCGGAATGACGGAATAATCATTCCCATGAACTTGGCTTCCTGGCTTCAGCGCAGCGGTCTCAGTCATGGCGATCGGCCGGCAGCGGCGATCGGCACGCGCGTGGTCGCGAGCTACCGCGATCTTGCCACGCGCGCGGCACGGCTCGCCGGCGCGCTGCGCGACAGGTTCAGGCTTCAGCCCGGCGAGCGTGTCGCCGTGGTCGCCAAAAATTCGCCGGCCTATCTCGAACTGCTCTACGGCATCTGGCACGCCGGGCTGGCCGCAGTACCGGCCAATGCCAAGCTGCACGGCGCCGAGCTCGGCTACATTCTCGATCACTCCGGCGCCCGCGTTTGCTTCGCGTCGCCCGGTCTCGACGGTGAGATCGCGCCGCATGTGCCGCCAAGCCTAAAGCATCTCATCACCATCGGCGGCGCCGACTACGAAGCGCTGTTTACTGCCGACGCCATCGACCTCGCGCCGCGCGACGGCAATGATCTCGCTTGGCTTTTCTATACGTCGGGCACCACCGGCCGGCCGAAAGGCGCCATGCTCACCCATCGCGTGCTGATCGAGGCAAGCTTGGCCTATGGCTCCGAAGTCGATCCGGTTGCCCCCAGCGACGCGATCCTGCACGCCGCGCCGATGAGCCACGGCTCCGGCCTCTACATCATGCAGCACGTGGCGCGGCTCGGTGTGCAGGTGACGCCGGAATCGGGTGGCTTTGAGCCGGAAGAAGTGTTCGCGGTTATCAATGCATGGCCGCGCGCTTCCATGTTCGCGGCGCCGACCATGATCAAGCGGCTGGTCGCCTGTCCGGCCGACTGCAAGGCCGACAATATCCGCACGCTGATCTGGGGCGGTGCGCCCATGTATGGCGAGGATGCGCTTTCCGCGCTCGACCGTTTCGGCCCGCGGCTGGCGCAGATCTACGGTCAAGGCGAAGCGCCCATGACCATT
>JAKAMD010000189.1 GCA_021823875.1 Pseudomonadota bacterium
TGGAAAAACGATAATGACCAATACCGATGAATCGACGGTATTGGCGATCAACTCGCTTTGAATGTTGAGGTAATCCAAGGCAACCATGATGGCGAATTCGCCGCAGAAGATTGCGACGGACAGCAATATCAATAGGCGAATCGCACTCATGGAGGAGGTCTCACACCTGCAGGGAAATCTTGAGCGGGCGGGAACCTAGGTGCGAGGCGGAAAGATGTGCTTAAGTTTTACGGTGACCCATGTTTAAAGGTTTGATCGCCCACAATTTCTCCGGTTGCGCCGAAGGCTATCGCGTGAACATTGTGTTCTTTCATTGCATGAAAGCCCTTGACCCCCGTGCCGGCCGGCGCTTGCGTGCGCGGCCATGACGGACATCGCCCGCTCCACCATTTTCGCCCTCTCCTCCGGCCGCCCGCCCGCGGCGATTGCGGTGGTGCGCATCTCGGGACCACATGCCGGCGATGCGTTGAAAGCGCTGGTCGGCAAGCTGCCGGCGCCGCGGCAGGCTGCGCTCGCGCGGGTGCGCGATCCTGCCAGCAATGAGACCATCGACCAGGCATTGGCGCTCTGGTTTCCAGGGCCGATGAGCGAGACCGGCGAGGACGTCGCCGAGCTGCAGCTTCATGGTGGCCGCGCGGTGATTGCGGCGACGCTGGAGGCGCTCGGCAAGATCGAGGGCCTGCGCCTGGCCGAGGCCGGAGAGTTCACCCGCCGTGCTTTCGAGAACGGCAAGCTCGACCTCACCGAGGTCGAGGGCCTCGCCGACCTGGTCATGGCCGAAACCGAAGGTCAGCGCCGGCAGGCGCTGCGGCAATTGCAGGGGGCGCTCAGCCGGCGCGCCGAGGATTGGCGCGCCCGGCTGATCCAGGCCTTGGCGCTGGTCGAGGCGCGGATCGACTTTTCCGACGAGGCCGACGTGCCGGAAGACCTCCTGGCGCCGGCGCTGGCGATCGCTCGGTCATTGGCCGACGAGATTGCGGGGGCGTTGGCCGATGAGCGGCGAGGGGAGAGGCTTCGCGACGGGCTCACCGTCGCCATCGCCGGGCCGGTCAATGCCGGCAAGTCGACTTTGCTCAATCGCATCGCCCGGCGCGAGGCGGCGATTGTCTCGCCCTACGCAGGCACCACTCGCGATGTCATCGAAGTGCATCTCGACCTCGATGGTTGGCCGGTCACCCTGCTCGATACGGCTGGTATTCGCGAGAGTGAGGACCCGGTGGAGATGGAGGGCGTACGCCGCGCGCGCGAACGGGCGGCAGGTGCTGATTTGGTG
Source organism: Pseudomonadota bacterium (assembly GCA_021823875.1). Lineage (GTDB taxonomy): Bacteria > Pseudomonadota > Alphaproteobacteria > Rhizobiales > Xanthobacteraceae > Pseudolabrys. The sequence goes on from JAKAMD010000189.1 coordinate 1,274, forward strand.
CTTTGGGTGGTGGATGCTGCGGTGCCAGAGTCCGGTCTGGGGGAAACTCCGGCCGGGCCGACCCTGTGGCGGGTCTGGAATAAGATTGACCAAGTAAAACAACGAGATACAAGAAGTGAATCCGATCTTTCAAGTAATGAATATAACGCCATAACTATTAAGTCATTAATAAATAATATTAATCAAAACTTAAACCAAAGAAATGAATCTGATATTCAAAAAGATGATTATGTATTCAGTATTTCTGCCGCGACGGGCAAGGGCGTCGATCGGCTTTTATCTGCCCTTTCCACCCAGGCCGAGCGAGTGTTGTCAGGGGCCGAACAGGCGTTGGTGACCCGCGAGCGCCACCGGATGGTTTTGCAGGACACGCTAGCAGCCCTGCGCCGTGCCCTGGCACCAGAGCTCGCCGGCCGCGAGGATCTGCTCGCGGAGGAGCTGCGCTCGGCAGCCCATGCTCTCGGCCGCCTCACCGGTCGCGTTGACGTCGAAGATGTCTTGGACGTGATTTTCCGCGATTTTTGCATCGGGAAATAGCTATTTTCAGTGTGCCCTGTGGCACGGCGTCGCCGCGGCAACCGGTCGTCTGGCATCTGCGCCTCATTTGCAGGAAATCTGGCATACCAAATAAGGGAGGGCGAAATGCCCGAGCGGCCGCCCGGTTGGAAGCAAGCACTGCAAGAACCAAATGCGGTCGGTTGGATCGGCCTTATTATTGTTGTGATCGCAATTGGTTTCGGCGCTATCTATTTCGGCGGTAATCGTACCCCCATGCTTGGCCAAACGACCACCGGCCAGGGCGTGAAGTAAGGATTCCGAGATTGATTGAGGCGATGGCGCGGATCTAAAGCGCCGAATGCGGATTTAGGGGCTCAATTTTGTTTGGCGTAAGTGCCGGCAGCCAGATACCGTACTGATCGGCGCCTATTCTAGCGGTAGCGGGTAACCGTTTAGGTGTTTCACGTGAAACATCCTCCCAAATCCCTTAGTTTTTGACCCCTCCCAGCGCCTCCGCTACAAGGCCGCTATCCGAGGCGAAGCATGGCTATGCAGTACGACGTTGTGGTGGTTGGCGGCGGTCACGCCGGCTGCGAAGCCGCGGCCGCCAGCGCCCGCATGGGTGCCAGAACAGCGCTGGTGACCCACCGCTTCGCCACCATCGGCGCCATGTCCTGCAATCCCGCCATCGGCGGCCTCGGCAAGGGCCATCTGGTGCGGGAGATCGATGCGCTGGACGGCCTCATGGGCCGGGTCGCTGACCGCGGCGGCATTCAGTTCCGCGTTCTGAACCGCCGCAAAGGTCCGGCGGTACGCGGTCCGCGCGCCCAGGCCGACCGCAAGCTCTACGCCGCGGCTATGCAGGCGGAAATTCGCGCGATTCCGGGTCTTGAGGTCATCGAAGCTGAAGCGCACGACCTGATCCTCAAGGATGGCCGGGTTCGCGGGCTCAGACTGGCTGACGGGCGGGATATTTCGGCCGGCGCGGTGGTTCTGACCACCGGCACTTTCCTGCGTGGCCTGATCCATATCGGCGAGACTCAGATCCCGGCCGGCCGGGTCGGCGAGGCGCCAGCTTTGGGCCTTTCGAGGACCCTGGAAATGGCCGGTTTCGCCCTGGGTCGGCTGAAGACCGGCACCCCGCCCCGGCTCGATGGCCGGACTATCGATTGGCAAGCGCTCGAAATGCAGCCCGGCGACCATCCACCCGAGGCTTTTTCGGTATTGACCGACCGGATTGAGAATCCGCAGATACAATGCGGCATCACCCGGACGGTTTCGGCCACGCATGACATCATCCGGGCCAATGTGCACCGCTCGCCGATGTATTCTGGCCAGATCGCCAGCCGCGGCCCACGTTATTGCCCCTCGATTGAGGACAAGATCGTCAAATTCGGCGAACGTGACGGCCATCAGATCTTCCTGGAGCCGGAAGGTCTCGACGATACGACCGTCTATCCGAACGGCATTTCCACCTCGCTGCCGGAAGAGGTCCAGCTCGCCCTGGTGGCGACCATTCCGGGTCTGGAAAAGGCCCAGTTCGTGCGGCCTGGCTATGCCATCGAATACGACTACGTCGATCCACGCGAACTCAATCCAACCTTGGAAACTCGCCGTCTGAAGGGGCTTTTTCTGGCTGGTCAAATCAACGGTACTACCGGTTATGAAGAAGCGGCGGCGCAAGGCCTTTTGGCCGGCCTGAATGCGGCATCGCGGGCCGGGGAAGGCCCGGAAATCATCTTCGACCGAGCCGAAGCTTATCTCGGAGTGATGATCGACGATCTGGTGACGCGTGGGGTCAGCGAGCCCTATCGGATGTTCACCTCGCGGGCCGAGTATCGGCTGGCGCTGCGGGCGGATAATGCCGATCAGCGTCTGACTGATAAAGGCATCGCTGTCGGCTGTGTCGGGCAAAAACGGGCTGAATTCCATCGTGCCAAAAATGCTGCACTCAATGCTGCGCGGAATCTTGCGGAATCGCGGTCACTGACGCCGAAAGAAGCAGAACAGCATGGGCTTTCGCTCAACAAAGACGGCCAGCGCCGCAGCGCCTTCGAGCTCTTGTCTTACCCGACTATCGGGATAGCCGACCTCGCGCAGATCTGGCCGGAATTCGGAGCGCTGGAGCCCAAGATCGCCGAGCAGATCGAGATCGATGCCAAATACGAGGTCTATCTGTCGCGCCAGGCGGCCGATATCGCCGCCTATCGGCGCGATGAAAGTTTCGTATTGCCGGACGATCTCGATTATGCCGCCCTGAAAGGCCTTTCCAACGAGGTCAAGCAGAAGCTCGCCACGCATAAGCCGCGCACCATCGGCCATGCCGGCAAAATCGACGGGGTGACCCCAGCAGCCTTGACGCTGCTGGTGGCGCATGTCCGCCGGGGGCGCCATAAGGCGGCGAAAAGCGCTTGAGCAAGCGCGGGCAGGGCGTTCCAGACCTAGAGGCCGATCGGGCTCGGGCCCTCAAGCTCGTTTTTGTTTCACGTGAAACCCTCCAACGGCTGGACAAGTTCGTTGCCCTGCTGCTGACTTGGCAGGCGCGTATCAACCTTATCGCCGCCTCGACCATCCCCGAGCTTTGGACCCGCCATATCGCCGATTCGTTGCAGCTTATTCCGCTCGCGCCGACCGATGCGAAAATCTGGGTCGATTTCGGCTCGGGTGGCGGATTTCCCGCTATTCCAATCGCCTGCGCACTTGCCGAGAACCCCGGCGCCCACGTTCATCTCATTGAAAGCAATGGTAAAAAGGCCGCTTTCCTGCGCGAGGTGGTACGGCAGCTTCGGCTTCCAGCCACGGTCCACCAGGAGCGAGTCGAGAATTTTGGGGAAAGCTGGCAGGGGACGGCGCAGGTGGTTACGGCCCGTGCCCTGGCACCGCTGAAAATCTTGTGCGATCAAGCCTTTCCGCTGGTGGCCAAAGGAGCCATCGCCTTGTTCCCAAAAGGTCAAGATGTAGCGGCTGAATTGACCGAGGCCGCTAAATATTGGACACTGTCGGTCCACAAGGTGCCCAGCAAGACTAATACTGATGGTTGCATTCTGATTGTTAGCAACCTTAACGCTCGGAAAAGTACCGATGCTCGGCCGTGAGGCCTGTGGCGAGCATCTCCGGTACCCTCCTGGCCAGCCCTTCGGGGCGCTCAACGATGCGCAGATGGTGCAGTGATGACGGACATGCAGAACAACTCCGATGTGGTCCCCTTCGGTAAGACCCCGGTGCAGCCGGGAGCGGCCCCGCGCCCGCGCGTGCTGGCGATCGCCAACCAGAAGGGCGGCGTCGGCAAGACCACCACCGCCATCAATCTCGGTACCGCGCTCGCTGCCATCGGCGAACATGTGCTGATCGTCGACCTCGACCCGCAGGGCAACGCCTCCACCGGCCTCGGCATCGACCGCAAGCTGCGCAACACCTCGACCTATGACGTCCTCACCGGCGTGGCGCCGATGCGATCGGCGGTGCTGCCGACCGCGGTACCGCAGCTCTATATCGCGCCCTCGACCATGGACCTCTCCGGCCTCGAGCTTGAGATCGGCCGCGAGCGCGACCGCGCCTTCCGCCTGCGCAATGCGCTGCATCAACTCAACGTCGGCGAACGCCCGTATGATTTCACTTATGTGCTGGTCGACTGTCCGCCGTCGCTCAATCTGCTCACGGTCAATGCCATGGCGGCCGCCGACTCGATTCTCGTGCCGCTGCAATGCGAGTTCTTCGCACTCGAAGGTCTCTCGCAATTGCTCAAGACGGTCGAGCAAGTGAAGACCACGCTCAATCCGGCGCTGTCGATCCACGGCATCGTGCTCACCATGTTCGACTCGCGCAACAACCTGTCCAACCAGGTCGTTGCCGACGTGCGCGAGTTCATGGGGCCGAAGGTCTACGACACGGTAATCCCGCGCAACGTGCGCATCTCGGAGGCACCGTCCTACGGCAAGCCGGTGCTGGTCTACGATCTCAAATGCGTCGGCAGCGAAGCCTATCTGCGGCTGGCGACCGAGATCATCCAGCGCGAGAAGGCGTTGAAGGCGGGCTAATCGTCATGCACGGGTAAATTATTGCGTGAAGACGACCTTCGGTCTTTTGCCCGGCCATGACGGAAAACAAAACACAACGACAAGATTGCACGAGGGTAGCGTGGCGAGTCAGTCAGGAGCGGCGGCGATGATGGCGGAGCACAAACGATTGGGACGCGGCCTAGCCGCACTGATCGGCGACGTCGGCGAGGAAAGCGCGCCGGCCGAGGCGCCGCGCCGGCCGCGCCGCGCGCCAATCGAAAACCTCACGCCGAATCCACGCAACCCGCGCAAGACCTTCACCGACAGTGAGCTCGACGAGCTCGCAGCGTCGATCAAGGAGCGCGGCGTCATCCAGCCGATCGTGGTACGCACGATTCCCGACCGCAGCGATGTTTATGAGATTATCGCCGGTGAGCGGCGCTGGCGCGCGGCGCAGCGCGCCAGCCTGCACGAAGTGCCGATTGCCATTGTCGAGGCGACCGACAAGCAGTCGCTCGAATTCGCCATCATCGAAAACGTGCAGCGCGCCGATCTCAATGCAATCGAAGAGGCGGGCGGCTATCAGGCGCTGATCGACCAGCACGGCTATTCACAGGACGATGTGGCGCAGATCGTCGGCAAGAGCCGGCCGCATGTGGCGAACACGCTGCGGCTGTTGAAGCTGAGCGAACCGGTGCAGTCGCTGGTGCGTTCCGGCAAATTGTCGGCTGGCCACGCGCGGCTTCTGGTCGGCGTGCCCGATGCCGAGCAGATCGCCTGGCGGGTGATGGAGCTCGACATGAGCGTGCGCGCGCTTGAGGCCGAGCTGCGCGCCGACAAGGCACATCAGACCAAAGGCAAGCCGGCGAGCAAGGCAAAGCCGGTGAAGGATGCCGATACCCGCGCGCTTGAACAGCGCTTGACGGACCTGCTGGGCTTGGCTGTCAGCATCGATCATCGAGGAGAGAAAGGCGGGGCGATCAGCATTCGCTACCGGACCCTCGAGCAACTCGAAGCGCTGAGCCACCGTCTCGCGGTCTCAGCGACCGGCCCGGCGCGCAGCTAAGGCCACAGCCCAGAGCGCGCGCGTGACGATCGTTTCCTCAAGCGAAGCGT
>JAKAMD010000190.1 GCA_021823875.1 Pseudomonadota bacterium
GCGCGAGATCGACACGAGGATCATCATGCCGGTGAGCAGGCCGATGGTGTTGAAATCGATCCCGCGGATGGCCTCATCCTGGTCGAGTACGCCGATGACGACCATGACGCCGGCGCCGGCCAGCGCGACGATGGCGCGGTTGACCTTCTCCGACATGATGACGCCGTAGGTGATGGCCAGGATGCAGGTCGACACCCACATCGGATTGAGGCCGAAATAGACGTGAGACGCCACGTGTTCAGGCATGGCAGGCCCGCCCCCCCAAGAAGCCGGCAAGCTCGTGCAAGGTGGCAGCCCTGTCAACGCAAGCGCCCGCGACGTAAAATCGCACCAAGTGCAAGCTCAGGGAGGAGCCGCCATGCCCGTGAAAATCCGTTTTCTCAATCCGAACACCTTGGCCAAGCCGCCGGGCTATTCCTACATCGTCGACGCCGCCGGTCCGGGCCGCATTGTCTATTTCGCCGGCCAGCTCGGCCTCGATTTCGACAACAAGCTCGTCGGTGCGCCGGGCGATTTCCGCGCGCAGTGTATGCAGGCTTTCGAGAACCTGCGGCTGGCGTTGGAAACGGTGGGCGCAGATTTCAAGGACCTGGTGAAGATCAACAGCTATCTGGTCGACATCGCGGGCAACATCGCGCATTTCCGCGACATCCGCGACCGGTATCTCAATATGTCGGCGCCGCCGGCGAGCACGACGGTCGGCGTGCCGGCCTTGGCGCGGCCGGGCGCGCTGTTCGAGATCGAAGCGATCGCCGTGCTGCCGCCGCCGCGCGGCGCTTCGAGCGTCACCAGGAACAAGAAGAAGACCGCAGGCAGCGCCAAGAGTGGAAGGGGACAAGGCCGGCGCTCGCGTGCGAACCGGCCTCGGTGATGGAGCGCGGCGGCCGGCGACAAATCGCCCGCCGCTTTCGCGCCGCCCTGGCGTTATGAAGAGCGGGATGCACGCGGACGCCGCATCCGGGAGATCTCGCAATGGCCGGTGATTCTCAGGCGAAAGAACAAATGGGCGCGGGCGCATCGCGCGACACGTTCGTCAATTTCTTCAATCACGAAGCAGCCGGCGGCGTGGTGCTTGGCCTTGCGACCCTGGCCGCGCTCGCTTTCAGCAATTCGCCCTGGCGAAATTTCTATACCGATTTCCGGAACATTCCGGGCACGGTCGATATCGGCGGCATGCTGGTGATCACCAAGCCGTTGCTGCTCTGGGTCAACGAGCTTTGGATGGCGGTATTCTTCTTCCTCGTCGGCTTGGAAGTAAAACGCGAATTCGTCGAGGGGGAACTGTCGTCACGCAGTCAGGCGATGCTGCCGGCGGCAGCGGCGCTCGGCGGCATGGTCATTCCCGCCGCGATCTATGTTTTCATCAATGCTGGCAATGCCGTGGCCCTGCGTGGCTGGGCCATTCCGACGGCGACCGATATCGCCTTCGCTCTTGGCATTCTGATGTTGCTCGGCTCGCGCGTGCCGCCGTCGTTGCGGGTCTTTCTGACCGCCGTCGCCATCTTCGACGATCTTGGCGCCATCGTGGTGATTGCGGTGTTCTATACCGCCGACCTTTCGCTATCTGTCTTGAGCCTGGCGGCGGTCGGGGTCGCCGTCCTGTTCATTCTCAACCGCGCCGGTATCCGCCGCGCCGATGTCTATATTGTCGTCGGTCTGGCGATCTGGGTCTGCGTTTTGAAGTCGGGCATCCACGCCACGCTCGCCGGCGTGGCCACAGCACTGGCGATTCCCATGGAGGACAAGAACGGTGTTCCGCTGGCCGGTGCGCTCGAGCACGGCTTGCATCCCTGGGTCGCCTTCGCGGTGCTGCCAATGTTCGCTTTTGCCAATGCCGGCGTTTCGTTGGCCGGTCTCTCGTTGGACAGCCTGCTCAACACGATTCCGCTCGGCATCGCCGCCGGCCTCGTGGTCGGCAAGGCCGCTGGGATCTTCGGGACCTCATGGCTCATGATTCGCACCGGCCTGGCGGCAACCCCGGCCGGCGCAACATGGCGTCAACTGTTCGGCGTGTGCGTCGTGTGCGGCATCGGTTTCACCATGAGCCTGTTTATCGGTTCGCTCGCCTTCGAGGGACTGGATCCCGGCTACGAGACGCAGCTCAAATTCGGCGTGCTCGCCGGGTCGCTGATTGCCGGTATTCTGGGGACGCTGATCCTGCGGCGCGGCTAGTTCCGCCGCTGCAGTCGGCCTTGGCCTGAACCCGTCTCGGTGATAGACGCGCTCACCCTCGCTTTCAGGACCGCCAGCATGCGCATCACCGCCATCGCCGACATCGTCGTTCCGATCTCGTCCTCCATCCGCAACGCCTATATCGACTTCTCGCAGATGACGGCGAGCGTGGTCGCCATCTTTACCGACGTGGTGCGCGACGGAAAGCCGGTGGTCGGTTTCGGCTTCAATTCCAACGGCCGTTATGCGCCGCAAGGCCTATTGCGCGAGCGTTTCATCCCGCGGCTGAAGGCCGCCAAGCCCGAAGACGTCGTCGACGCGCGCGGTCTGCTCGATCCGGCGAAGTGCTGGGATGCGATGATGAAGAACGAGAAGCCAGGCGGTCATGGCGAGCGCTCGGTCGCGGTCGGCGTGCTCGACATGGCGTTGTGGGACGCGCTGGCCAAGGCGGAAGGCGTGCCGCTGTGGCGGCTGCTCGCCGATCGCTACAACAATGGCCAGGCTGACAAGACCGCCTGGGTCTATGCCGCCGGCGGCTACTACTATCCCGACAAGGACATCAGCGCGCTGCAGGACGAGATGAAGCATTATCTCGATCTCGGCTATTCCACGGTGAAGATGAAGATCGGCGGCGTCCCCCTGGCCGACGACCTCAAGCGCATCGAGGCGGTGCTGAAGGTGATCGGCGGCAAGGGCGAAAACCTCTGCGTCGACGTCAACGGCCGCTACGGCCTCGACGAGGCGCTCGCCTGCGGCGATGCGATCGCACCCTATAACCTGCGCTGGTACGAGGAACCGCTCGATCCGCTCGACTATCTGCTGCACGCCGCGCTGGCGACGCGCTACCGGCCGCCGCTCGCCACCGGCGAGAACCTGTTCTCCATGCAGGACGCGCGCAATCTGATCCGCCACGGCGGTTTGCGCGCCGACCGCGACTGGCTGCAATTCGATCCGGCATTGTCCTATGGCTTGGTCGAATATCTGCGCACGCTCGACATGCTACGGATGCACGGCTGGTCGCCGCGCCGCTGCGTGCCGCATGGCGGGCATCAGTTCGCGCTCAATATCGCGGTGGGGCTGGGGCTCGGCGGCAACGAATCGTATCCGCAGGTGTTCGCGCCGTTCGGCGGCTTCGCCGACGCCTGCAAGGTGACCGACAGCCGGGTGGCGATGCCCGACGTGCCGGGTATCGGTTTCGAGGCGAAGAACGAGCTGTATAAGGTGATGAAGCCGCTACTGGAGGCGGCGGCGCAGTAATTTCGCTGTCATTCCGGGGCGCGGCCGAAGGCCGCGAACCCGGAATCCAGGGGCCACGATCAATGCTTTTGCATGTTGCTCTGGATTCCGGGTTCGCTCGCTGCGCTCGCGCCCCGGAATGACGAGGCTCAATGCGCCTCGTCCCAATTGTCGGCGGCGCGGGCGTCGACCTGCAAGGGCACGTTGAGCGCCACCGCCGGATGCGGCGCACCTTCCATCACTTCCTTGACGACCGCGATGGTGTCGGCGACCTCCGGCTCGGGCACCTCGAAGATCAGTTCGTCGTGTACCTGGAGCAGCATCTGCGCGTTGAGTTTGGCGGCGGCAAGTTCCGGCTCGATGCGGATCATGGCGCGGCGGATGATGTCGGCGGCCGAGCCTTGCAGGCGCGCATTGATCGCCGCGCGCTCGTTGAAGGCGCGGATCGAGGGATTGCTGGCCTTGATATCGGGGTAATGGCATTTGCGCCCAAACAGCGTGAGCACATAGCCGTACTCGCGGCAGAACTCGCGCGTCTCGTCCATATAGGCGCGGATACCGGGGAAGCGCTCGAAATATTTCTTGATGTAGGCACCGGCTTCCTCGCGCTCGATGCCGAGCTGATTGGCGAGGCCGAAGGCCGAGATGCCGTAGATGATGCCGAAATTGATCGCCTTGGCGCGCCGGCGCACTTCGCTCGGCATGTCCTTGACCGGCACGCCAAACATTTCCGACGCCGTCATGGCGTGGATGTCGACGCCGTCCTGGAACGCTTGGCGCAAGGTCGGCACCTCAGCCACTTCCGCCAAGAGCCGCAATTCAATCTGTGAGTAGTCGGCCGAGACCAGCTTCATGCCGCGCGATGCGACGAAAGCCTTGCGGATCTTGCGGCCGTCCTCGGTGCGCACGGGAATATTCTGCAAGTTCGGCTCCGACGACGACAGCCGCCCGGTCGAGGTCGAGGCCAGCGCATAAGAGGTGTGCACGCGCTGGGTCGTCGGATTGACATAAGTCGGCAACGCCTCGGTGTAGGTCGAGCGCAGCTTAGACACCTGCCGCCAGTCGAGGATCTTGCGCGGCAGTTCGTGGCCCTGCTCGGCGAGGTCCTCGAGCGCGCGCGCGCCGGTCGACCATTGCCCGGTCTTGGTCTTGCTGCCGCCCGGCAGGGCCATCTTGCCGAATAGGATGTCGCCGATCTGTTTGGGGCTGCCGGGATTGAGCGGCTCGCCGGCGAGCTTTTGGATTTCGGCTTCAAGGCCGGCTGCCTCCTGCGCGAACTCGCCGGACAGGCGCGACAGGACTTGCCGATCGATGGAGATGCCGCGCCGCTCCATGCGCGCCAGCACCGTCGGCATGGCGCGCTCCAGCGTCTCGTAGACGGTGGTGACATGCTCGGCGGCCAGCCGCGGCTTGAGCGCGTACCACAGGCGCAAGGTGACGTCGGCGTCCTCGGCGGCGTATTCGGTCGCCTTGTCGATGGGCACGCGATCGAACGTGACCCGGTTCTTGCCGGAACCGGCGACGTCCTCGAAATGGATGGTGTCGTGGTTGAGCCAGCGCTTGGCGAGATCGTCCATGCCGTGCCCGCCCTTGCCGGCGTCGAGCACGTAGGAGATCAGCATGGTGTCATCATATGACGTGAGCTCGATGCCGCGCTGGGCGAACACCAGCCAGTCGTATTTCAGGTTCTGCCCGATCTTGAGCACCGCCTTGTCTTCCAGGAGCGGCTTGAGCGCGGCCAGCGCCTCCTTCTCCAGGATCTGCCCTTCGCACAGTTTGGCTTCCGGCGCGAACAGGTTGGCGCCGCCGGCGCCGTCGCGATGGCCGAGCGGCACGTAGCAGGCCTCGTTCGGCGCCACGGCCAGCGAGAAGCCGCACAGGTCCGCCTGCATGGCGTCAAGGCTGGTGGTCTCGGTGTCGACCGCCACCACGCCGCTCTCATGGGCGCGCGCGATCCATTCCTTCAGGCGGGGAAGCGTGCGTACGCATTCGTATTTGGAACGGTCGATCTTGGCCGCGCGCGCGGCGTCGGTACGCGCGGTGGCGAGCGCGATGGGGGTCAAAGCCCCGGGCGCTTGCTTTATCCCTCCCCCTGAAAGGGGGAGGGTGGCCGGCGAAGCCGGCCGGGTGGGGGTCGCTTGCGACGTGACCCCACCCGGCGCCTCGCTACGCTCGGCGCCACCCTCCCCTTGCAGGGGAGGGATTGGAGAGGCCGAGGCAAGCTTCGCATCCGCCTCGATCTGCGCGGCGTCGATGCCGGCCTTCTCGGCGATGCGACGGGTGATCGAGGTGAATTCCATCGCCTTCAGGAAAGCGATGAGATGCTTGTAGTCCGGCTCGTGCACGGCGAGTTCGTCGGCCGGCACGTCGAGCGGCACATTCTGGTCGAGCGTGACCAGCCGCTTCGACAGCCGCGCCTTGTCGGCATTCTCGATCAGCGTCTGCCGGCGCTTCTCCTGCTTGATCTCGTGCGCGTGCTTGAGCACCGATTCCAGGTCGCCGTATTTGCCGATCAGTTCCGCTGCCGTTTTCGGACCAATGCCCGGCACGCCCGGGACGTTGTCGGTCGAGTCGCCGATCAACGCCTGCGCTTCGATCACCTTCTCCGGCGGCACGCCGAACTTTTCGATCACTTCCTCGCGCCCGATGCGGCGATCCTTCATGGTGTCGTACATGATGACGCCGTTGCCGACGAGCTGCATCAGGTCCTTGTCGGAGGACACGATGGTCGTTGTCGCCTTGGCTTCGGTGGCAAGCCGCGCGTAAGTGGCGATCAGGTCGTCGGCCTCGTAGCCGGCCTGCTCCAGATAGGGGATTTCGAAGGCGCGCACCGCCTCGCGGATGAGCGGAAACTGCGGGCGCAGGTCTTCCGGCGCCTCCGGACGGTGCGCCTTGTATTCGGGATAGAACTCGGTGCGGAAGGTCTTTTCCGACTTGTCGAACACCACCGCGAGATGGGTCGGCTTCTCCTCCGGCTTCATCTCGGCCAGGAGCTTCCACAGCATGTTGCAGAAGCCGAGCACCGCATTGACCTGCAATCCGTCCGACTTGCGGGTGAGCGGCGGCAGCGCGTGATAGGCGCGGAAAATGTAGGAGGAGCCGTCCACCAGGAACAGGTGGTCGCCTTTTTTAAGCGGGCGCGCGGTGGGCTTTGCCGGGGACGGGGCTATGGTCTTGTTGGTGGCTGGCATGGCCGGAATGTGGGCTGTCGGGCGGCGATAAGCAATCGCTGACATGATACGGTCACAGAAATCGCACCACGTTTGCCTCGTTGCCGTGGACTGCGCTATGGAAATGGCGCGGCGTCAACCGACGCTGCGCAACCGCTGAAAACGGGCGAAAAATGCGTATTGCCATAATCGGCAGCGGCTATGTCGGCCTCGTCTCCGGGGCTTGCTTTGCCGATTTCGGTCACGAGGTGACCTGTGTCGACAAGGACGCGGACAAGATCGCCGCGCTCGAACGT
>JAKAMD010000191.1 GCA_021823875.1 Pseudomonadota bacterium
GCTGGCGGTGATCAAGCGCGAGACAGGAAGCTGGCGCTGGATGGCGATTACCTTCGGCTACATGCTGGCGCTCGCCTATATCGCCTCGTTCATTACCTATCACGTGGCGGTCGCGCTCGGCGCCGGCTGATCTTTCTTACGCAGCCACGAGTGGCCATGTTTGAAAGCCAAGGGCCGGCATAACGCCGGCCCTTAATCAGTTCTGCGGTGGTGCCGCGCATCGACCGGCACCACCCGCCGCGTCAGAACCGGTAGTTCACACCGGCGCGCACCGTGTTGGCGCGGAATGAGACATCGGTATCGGTGCCGCCGCAGCTTGCGGCGCTGCAGGTCGCGCTACCAAGGTCGGTGTACAGGTATTCGACCTTGGCGGACCACGGGCCACCGAAGGCGTATTCGACGCCGCCGCCGACGGTCCAGCCGAACCGGGTTCTGGTTTCCTCGGCGCCGGTATTGGGGCTCATCTTGATGTCACCGAAAGCGGCGCCACCGGTGATGTAAGGCAGCAGACGATCCCAGGCATAGCCGATGCGGGCGCGCCCGGTGCCGAACCAGCGATTGCGGGTTTCGCATCCAGCGCCTGAGCACACGCCGGTGCCGCTACCGGTGCTGCCTTTGATGGTGCTGAAGTCGGCATCGACTTCCAGGCCCCAGACCCAGTCGCCGGTTTGCATATTGTAGCCCACCGTGCCGCCGAGCAGCCAACCGTTCACGCTCGGATCGCCGTTGGTGGCAGCGCTGCTCCAGTTGGATGAAGCCCAACCGTAACCGCCGTTGACGCCGACATATAAGCCGTTCCAAGTAAATTCGGGGGGCACGTAGACCGGCGCCTTGTAGTAGGGACGTCTGACCAGATCGGTCGCGAACGACGGCGTCGCTATCGTCGCGACGAAGAGCCCCGCGCAAACGCAAAATATCAACCGCTTCATGTGATACCCTCCTGGTTAGCGGCCGCGAAAAACACCAACTGGAGGTTGAGGATTAAAACTTGTGGATGATTCGAACTACAACTTTACTTTGTAGATAAGTAGAGAATCGTTAACCGAATCAGTTGCATGCGGGCATGAAATGAACTAGAACAAAAATAGAACAACGCCGTCGGCCGGTGCCGCTTGCCCCGATTGAAACGGGCGGCGCGGCGTTTTGGAAGCGCTGTGGATTAAGGCCGATCGCGCTTGCCGCACCGGGGCGTCGGACTAGGGTGACAATCAACACGGTCGCGCGCGGCAGGCGGCCCATTCAAAACGATGCGGGTTCGCGCTCATGAAACATGAGCGGGCCGGCGTCACGCGGAGAGCATCATGGCAGGTAGCGTCAACAAAGTAATCCTCGTCGGCAATCTCGGTGCCGATCCGGAAGTCCGCCGCACCCAGGACGGTCGCCCGATCGTCAATCTGCGGGTCGCCACCTCCGATACGTGGCGCGACAAGAATACCGGCGAACGGCGCGAGAAGACCGAATGGCATCGCGTGGTGATCTTCAGCGAAGGACTCGCCAAGGTTGCCGAGCAGTATCTGAAAAAGGGCTCCAAGGTTTATATCGAGGGCGCCCTGCAGACGCGCAAATGGCAGGATAAGGACGGGCAGGACCGTTACAGCACCGAGGTGGTACTGCAGGGCTTCAATTCAAACCTCACCATGCTCGATGGCCGCGGAAGCGGTGGTGGCGGCGCCGAGGCGGGCGAGGATTTCGGTTCCTCCGGCCCGAGCGCCGGGCCCGAACGGCGGCCGGCCATGGCGGGTGGCAGCCGTGGCGGCGATCTCGACGACGAGATTCCGTTCTGACGCTCAGCGCCTATTGGCGCGTCATCAGCAGCGACCAGGTCAGCGCGCAGAAGCCGGCGAGGCCGATCACCGCGTTGACCGCGTACGCGATCTCCCATTGCCAGCGTAATTGCTGCCAATTGGCCGTCATCACCGTCCAATTGTTGGTGGCCTCATTGGCCGGATAGTTGAAGGCAAAGAACACCACCAGCATGATGAGCAGGCAGGCGGTATTGATCACCACCAGCAGGAAGGGGCCGGTGTCCGCCCGTTGCACGACCGCCAGCGCCAGATTGGCGATGATGGCGGCCACGATCACGGCGCCGAACAAGGACCAGCCGCGATAGATGTTCTGCGCGATGAAATAATCGGTCTGGGCGAGATCGATCTTATTCGGCAATGACGCGAGATGCGCGACGAGCGGAACCAGCGTCAGCGCGGTCAGCAGCATAGCGAGAAACTGGACGATCTTGCGCGGCTTGTTTGGCAGCGTAGCGGCTCCTTGGCCGCCCCCAAGGACGCGCTCGGCCGATAACCGGCGGCGCAAGCAATAACTCTATCGGGCGCCCCGCCGGTCCGCAATGCGCGCAGGCTTGCGGTTCGGGTAAATTGATAGGGTGTTGTATCTTTGCGTCATGTGAGCGCCGCCCGCACGCCGTCGATCACGAATTGAACCGCCAGCGCCGCCAGCAGCACGCCGAGCAGGCGCGAAAGCACCACATGGCCGGTGACGCCGATCAGCCTGGCGATGCGGGCGGCAAAACTGAACACCAGGAAGCAGAGCCCCAGCACCAGCGCGATCACAGCTAGCAAGATGACCAGCGTCAGCGGATTGCCTCCTGCACGGCCGGCGAGCAGCACGGTTGCTGTAATGGCGCCGGGCCCGGCCATCAGCGGCACCGCGAGCGGGAAGGCGGCGATATTGCGCACGCGTTCCTCGATCGCCTCCTCAGCCTCCTGCGACTGCCGCTCGATCCGCACGCCGAACACCATTTCCGAGGCGATCGAAAACAAGAGCAGGCCGCCGGCAATGCGAAACGCGGGCAGGGTGATCGACAGCGTGCGCAGCAACCAATCGCCGATCAATGCGCTGCCGGCCAGGATGATGGCGGCGATCGCACAGGCCCGCCAGGCGACGCCGACGCGCGAGGCCGTCGGCAGCCCATGGGTGATGGCGATGAAAGTGGGCGCGAGGCCGATCGGATCGACCACGACGATCAGCGTGACCAGCGCTGCGGCAAAGAATTCGACCGGCATGACGGTCGCCATGCTAGCGGGTTTGGAGGGAAAAGAACGCGCAAAACGGGGCCGGGGGAGGCCATCCAGGCGGGGCGGCGCGCAGCCCGAAAGCGGCCTCTTAACGCATTGAAGTTACGTAAGAAATACGTCTGCTTTCGCTTGCAATTCGGCTGGTAAGACCGCCGTGAATCGGCTAGAAAATCAGTTGTTCAGACCCGCTCAGGAAACCTAATCCTTTGGCCGACGAAACTCCCAAATCGGGGGACGGCAGTCCCTCCGACGTGCGTCCGATCTCGATCACCGAGGAGATGAAGCGCAGCTATCTCGATTACGCCATGAGCGTGATCGTGTCGCGCGCGCTGCCCGATGTGCGTGACGGCTTGAAGCCGGTGCACCGGCGCATCCTCTATTCGATGAACGAGCAAGGCCATACGCCCGACAAGAAATACGTGAAATCGGCGCGCGTGGTCGGCGACGTGATGGGTAAATATCACCCGCACGGCGACCAGGCGATCTACGACGCGCTGGTGCGCATGGCGCAGGACTTCTCCATGCGCCTGGAGCTGATCGACGGGCAGGGCAATTTCGGGTCGGTCGACGGCGATCCGCCGGCGGCCATGCGGTACACCGAGTGCCGGCTGGCCAAGCCCGCGATGGCGCTGCTCGACGACATCGACAAGGATACCGTCGATTTCCAGCCCAACTACGACGGCAATGAGCACGAGCCGGTGGTGCTGCCGGCGCGCTTTCCCAATCTGCTGGTCAATGGTGCCGGCGGCATCGCCGTCGGCATGGCGACCAATATCCCGCCGCACAATCTCGGCGAGCTGATCGATGCCTGCAACGCGCTGATTGACGATCCGGCGCTGGGCATCGGCGATCTGATCAACATCGTGCCGGGTCCGGATTTCCCCACGGGTGGCATCATTCTCGGTCGCGCCGGCATCCGCTCGGCCTATGAGACCGGCCGCGGCTCCATCGTCATGCGCGGCAAGGTCGCCTTCGAGACCATCCGCAAGGAACGCGAAGCGATCGTCATCACCGAGATCCCGTATCAGGTGAACAAGGCCCGCATGATCGAGCGCATCGCCGAGCTGGTGCGCGACAAAAAGATCGACGGCGTTTCCGATCTGCGCGACGAAAGCGATCGCGACGGTTACCGCGTGGTGGTCGAGCTCAAGCGCGACGCCGAGCGCGAGGTCGTGCTCAACCAGCTCTATCGCTTCACCCCGCTGCAGACCTCATTCGGCGCCAATATGGTGGCGCTCGACGGCGGCCGTCCTCTGCTGATGAACCTGAAGGACATGCTCAACGCCTTCATCGCGTTCCGCGAGGAGGTGGTGCAGCGGCGCACCAAGTTCCTGCTCGGCAAGGCGCGCGACCGCGCCCACATTTTGGTCGGCTTGGCCATCGCGGTCGCCAATATCGACGAGGTCATCACGCTGATCCGCGCCTCGAAGGACGCCGGCGAAGCGCGCGAAGCCTTGATGGGGCGCGATTGGCCGGCCAAGGACATGGCGGCGGTGGTGACGCTGATCGACGATCCGCGCCATAAGCTCACCGAGGCCGGCACCGTCCGGCTGTCGGCCGAGCAGGCCAAAGCCATCCTCGATCTGCGCCTGCAGCGCCTCACCGCGCTCGGCCGCGACGAAATCAAGGACGAACTCGACAAGCTCGCCGCCGAGATCGCCGATTATCTCGATATCCTGCGCTCGCGTGCGCGCATCCAGGCCATCATCAAGATGGAGTTGGCGGCGGTGAAGGAGGAATTCGCCACCCCGCGCCGCACCGAGATCACCGAGCAGGAAGCCGAGGTCGAGGACGAGGATCTGATCCAGCGCGAGGACATGGTCGTCACCGTCTCGCATCTGGGCTACATCAAGCGCGTGCCGCTTTCGACCTACCGGTCGCAGAAGCGCGGCGGCAAGGGCCGCGGCGGCATGCAGGTGCGCGAGGAAGATTTCGTCTCGCGGCTGTTCGTCGCTTCGACGCATACGCCGGTGCTGTTCTTCTCCTCGCAGGGCAAGGTCTACAAGGCGAAGGTCTGGAAGCTGCCGCTGGCGGCACCACAGGCGCGCGGCAAGGCGCTGATCAACATCCTGCCGCTCGATGTCGGCGAGACCATCACCTCGATCATGCCGCTGCCGGAGGATGAGGCCACCTGGGGCGAGCTGGACGTGATGTTCGCCACCCGCAGCGGCAACGTGCGGCGCAACAAGCTCAGCGATTTCGAGCGTATCCGGCCGTCCGGCATCATCGCCATGAAGCTCGACGAGGGCGACGCCATCGTCGACGTCACCATCTGCACCGAAAAGGATGACGTGTTGCTGACCACCGCCGCCGGACAGTGCATCCGTTTCGCGGTACCGGAAGTGCGCGTGTTCGCCGGCCGCACCTCGGACGGCGTGCGCGGCATTGCGCTCGGCAAGGATGACAAGGTGATTTCGATGTCGATCCTGCGCCATGTCGAGGTGACGGCGGAGGAGCGCGCGGCCTATTTGAAGCGCGCCAGCGCGGTGCGGCGCGGCGGGGCCGAGGAAGAGGCGGCGCCTGAGACCGAGGAGGCGGAGGCCACCGGCGAGGCGACGGGCGCCATCGAGCTCGGCGAGCAGCGCTATGTCGAACTGTCGGCGGCCGAGCAGTTCGTGCTCACGGTGTCGGAGCGCGGCTTCGGCAAGCGCTCGTCGTCCTACGAGTACCGCACCACCGGCCGCGGCGGCAAAGGCATCGTGGCGATGAACGTCACCGCCAAGACCGGACGGCTCACCGGTTCATTCCCGGTCGAGGAGGCCGACCAGATCATGCTTGTGACCGACCAGGGCAAGCTGATCCGCACCGGCGTTTCGGGCATCCGTATCGCCGGGCGCTCGACGCAAGGGGTAATCGTGCTCGACACCGCCGAGGACGAGCGCGTGGTGTCGGTCGAACACCTGCGCGAGGAAGAGGATTGATCTCCTCGGTCATTCCGGGGCGCGAGCGCAGCGAGCGAACCCGGAATCCATAACCTTACGCGCTGCGGCGTATGGATTCCGGGTTCGGCGCTAACGCGCCGTCCCGGAATGACGATGTAGGGTCGTCATGAACTGGCATCTCTTTTCCGCCTTCCTGCTCATCACCACGGTGCTGTTTCTCACCCCGGGACCGATCGTCACCCTGGTCGTGGCGACCGGGGCGCGCCAGGGCACGCGCGCGGGGCTGACGACGGTCGCCGGCGCAACTGCCGGCAATGCGCTGCTGCTCGCCCTCATCGCGGTCGGGCTCGGCTGGATCCTGAAGACCTCGGCCGAGGTGTTCGACTATCTGCGCTGGATCGGCGCCGCATATCTGGTCTGGCTCGGCATCCAGGCCTGGCGCCATGCCGGTGAAAAAAGCGCGGCGGTGGCTCCGGCCGCCCATGTGCATGCTTGGCGCGGCTTCGCGGTCGCCATCACCAATCCGAAGTCGATCGCCTTCTTTACGGCGTTCCTGCCGCAGTTCCTCGATCCAGCGTTGCCGGTGCAGCGGCAGTTGCTGGTGATGTGCGTATGCTCGGTGACGTTGGGCGGGTTGCTCGATTCCGGCTGGGCCTTCGCATCCGGGTTCGGCCGCGCCTGGTTCCTCAAGCCCAAGCACAACCGCCTGCTCGCGCGCATTTCCGGCCTGGTGCTGATCGGCGGCGGGATCTGGCTGTCGCTGACGCGGGCGAGGCCGGGCTAGCGCAGGCCGCTCAGTTTATCGGTGGTCACCAGGCGAATTTTCGGGTTGCCGAAGGGCGTGCCGACGCAATTGAGATAGGGCCAGGGCCGCGCGGCGCAGGCGTGCATGGCCGCCGTGGCGGCTTCCGGCATGGGGCCGGCGGCGACCTTCTCG
>JAKAMD010000192.1 GCA_021823875.1 Pseudomonadota bacterium
ATGCATGTGGCCGGCAATCTGGCGATCGACCGCTGGCAGGGCGAGGCGCGCGTGCAGATGCGGCTTGCGGATGCGGCGGTTACATAGCCTAGCCGTGGCGGTCATCCGGGCGCGGCGTTGTGCGGTGTGGATTCATTCCGCGTCGCCATGTTGATGTAGATAAAGCTCGGCAGGTTCGAACCATTAGCGTGCAGGCCATCACGATCCGAGGGATTGGGAAAGCGATCCAACATGCGCGCCACGAGCACGGCCTGCTGCCCGGCTTCGTCAAGGTCGATCAGGGCGGTGTGGTCCGCATTGCGCAATTGCAAAGCGAGGGCTACGTCTATCTGCGGCCCTGATCCGTATCGATGCCAGTGCCGGCAATCACGCCGGCACTGGTCGAAATTGCGGGTTTCGCGGGCATCGGAAGAAAGGTATTAGCTGTGAACGGCGTCGACCGGCAGTCGCATTGGGAAAACGTCTACCGCACCAAGAGTGATCGCGAGGTGAGTTGGTTCGAGGAGAGCCCGGCGCTGTCGCTCGATCTCATCCGCGCCACTGGCGTCGACCACAAAGCCGCGCTCATCGATATCGGCGGCGGCGCTTCGCGGCTGGTCGATGTGCTGCTGGACGACGGCTTTGAAGACATCAGCGTGCTCGATCTTTCCGAAGCGGCGCTGGCGACATCGCAGGCGCGGCTCGGCGTGCGCGGCGCAACGGTGGATTGGCTGCTCGCCGATGTGACGAGCTGGCAGCCGCCACGCGCTTACGATGTGTGGCACGACCGTGCCGTATTTCATTTCTTGACGTCGCAGGAAGACCGCGCCGCCTATGCCGCGTGCGCTTCGAAGGGGGTGCGCGCCGGTGGCCATCTCATCATCGGCACGTTTGCGCTGGACGGACCCGAACGCTGCAGCGGTTTGCCGGTCATGCGGCACGATGCGGCGTCGATCGGCGCGGTGCTGGGCAGTGCGTTCACGCAGGTCGAGAGCCGCCGGCACGACCATCGCACGCCGGCGGGCTCGACTCAGCGCTTTCAATTCAGCCGATTCACGCGAAACAAGTAGCCTCGGCGGCGCGGCGGCGCGGCGGCGCGGCGGCTGGCCGCCGGCTCAATGCGAGAATTTCAATCCGATGCGCTGGACCACGCCGCGCCAGACCGCCGAATCCTTGGCGATGGTGGCCGCAAAATATTCCGGCGTGCCGCCGACCGTCTCGTCGCCGATGGCGGTGATCTTGTCCTTGAACAGTTTGGAAGCGAGACCGCGATTGATCGCCGCATTGAGCTTGTCGACGATCGATCGTGGAATGCCCGCTGGCGCGATGACGCCGCTCCAGGTGCTGGCGTCATAGCCGGGAACGCCGGCTTCCGCGATGGTCGGCAGTTCGGGGAAGGCGGGCGAGCGGTGCAGGCCGCTGACCGCGAGCGCGCGCAATTGTTTGTTGTGCGCGAACGGCGCGATCGAATTCAGGCTCTCGAACATCACTTGCACGCGGCCGGCCATCAAATCCTTGATGGCATCGGCGCCGCCTTTATAGGGCACGTGGGTGATCTTGGTGTCGGTCATGAATTTGAACAGTTCGGCGCCGACATGGCCGGGCGAGCCGATACTCGATGAGGCATTGAACAATTGGCCGGGATGCGCCTTGGCATACGCGATCAATTCCTTGACCGAATGCACCGGCAGGGATGGCGACACCGCCAGCAGCAGATGGCCGCGGGTCACCATGCAGATCGGCTGAAAGTCGCGCTCGATATTGTAGGGCAGCTTCGTCACCATGTGCCGGGTGATGGCGAGCGCGCCGATCGGCCCCATACCGATGGTGTAGCCGTCGGGCGGCGATTTCGCGAGCATGTCGAGACCGAGCGTCAGCGCGCCGCCGGGCCGGTCTTCGACGATGATTGTCTGTCCCAATTCAGGGCCTGCGGTGGCCGCGACCAGGCGCGCCAGCGTATCCGTGGCGCTGCCGGCCGCTTGCGGCACGATCAGCCGGATCGGATGGTCGGGATATTCGGCGGCGGCCGGTGTGGCAAAGGCCGCGATCAAGACGGCGCTCAGCGTGACACCAAGCAATCCGGCCCGGCGCATACAATACGGCATTCGGTTGTTGAGTTTTGAAATCATGGCGTTCCCCCAAATCGCGCATCCGCGGCAGTCCGCGTTTTTTTAGTGCGCGATTTTGTGCAGAACGCCGGAAGATTAGCCAGCGTTATTCAGCGCCGCCGTCCCGATTTACAGAACGCGTCGTAGACTGCGCCGATGACGGTCCGCGCTTCCTCGCTGGCAAGGCTGTAATAGATGGTCTTGCCGTCGCGCCGGGTAGACACCAGTCCATCGGCGCGCAGCCTTGCGAGCTGCTGCGAGACGGTCGGCTGGCGCAGGTTCAAAATTTCCTCCAGCTCGCTCACCGACTTTTCGCCTTCGGCCAGAATGCACAGCATGACCAGCCGGCTTTCATGCGCCAACGCCTTGAGGAAATCGGTGGCCCGCTTGGCCGAAGTGGCCATGCGCGACAGATCGCTCGAGCGGGAAGGGGCTGGATGGCGACGAAGATTGAGTTCCATGCGCGTACCAATGATTCTATCGGCTGGCGGGAGACTAGAGGCGATAAGATGATAGGACGCAACCGTTTTCCATCAATTGCGTTCCTTGGCAAGCCGTCCGATTTGCCTTTATGCGTGATTTATGCGGCTTATTGGGCATGGTGAACGCGTCCAAACATATCACAGAACAAGAATATGTCTATTGACGGCGCCCGGACTGCAACGGTGTCGGGGTCAGCCGAAGCGCGAGGTCAATTGACGATCGAAGGCGCGCAGTTCGATCAGGATGCGGCGCAACAATTCGCTGTCGCGGGTGGCGATGGCCTTGGGGATCAGCGTAAGGCCGGCCCTTGAACCGTTGATAATCCGGTTGAACTCCGGCACCTGATGCACCGCCGCGTCCGCCATGCCGTCGCAGCGGTCGAGCACATAACCGTAGATAGCGGCCTTGCTGGCGATACCGAAGCGGGTCACCGATTTGCTCCAGTCGGGATCGCCTTCGGCAAAGACCATGAGCGCCTTCATGGCGGATTTGGCTTCGTGCACGCAGTCGGCCAGCACTTCGATGCCTGCTGAGCGGCGCAGGTCATGGAAGTCCTTTCGCACCGCCCTGAGCGCGACGCGCGCCTGGTCCTGCCGGCCCGTCGTGAGCATCAAGTCGGCGGCGACCAGACGCGTGGCGATGTCGGTCATCTTGATGACGTAGAGCCGATCGCCATCGAAGACGTCCGGCCGCTTGCCGGCAAAGCGCCGGTTGAGCTGGTCCCAGGCTGCGCGCAGCTTGGCGAGCTCGGCCGTGGCCTCATCATCGTCGCCGGCGCGCAAATGATCGAGCGCCGCCCGGTTATGGACGCTCACCGCCTCGACGGCGGCATTGAAATCGGCAAGCTCGCCGGCCACGGCGCCGCCACAGGCGCACAGGGCCAGGCCGAGGATCGCAGCACGCAAAAAGCTAACCAGCATCGGGCTCCACCGGCATTCGGGGGCGGGCAGGAGGGAGGGTGAGTATATAAACGGCTGCGCTCGGTTGGGCGAGCGTGCCATGGCGGCTTGGTTACCCTGTCCGGCTAGCGCCATTAGCGGCGACGCGTCAAGGCCGCGGGCGGGGCCGCCACCGGGGCCATCGGCCGGCACGCAATGGTTGTTCGTACGCAACGCCAATCAGCAGATGCCTTGTTGTCGAACGCGCTGCCATCGCGCCGCGAGACCGTTTCGTTCGAGCTCTGTGCGATATGCCGGATTTTATTTGGCTTGGTTGGTTTGCGACAGATCAATGCGACATCTTAAGAATTATTAATACATGCAACATCGCCAAGTTAGGCGTGGAACGCGAAGACTTGGAGAGCTGTGATGAAAGCACTCGTTATCTCAGCAGCGGCTCTTGCTCTGTTCGTTTCCCCGGTCATGGCGCAACAAAAAGCCCAGACAAGCGGGCAATCGATGCAGAAGAGCCAGCAACTTCCGCGTCTGTTCGTCGGACCGGGCATCATCCAGGGCAATGCCGTGTATGACTGCACGGGCAAATATCTCGGCTCTGATCCCGATGCGAACATTCGCAATCAGCTGCTGCGCCAAGGTGATCCAACCTGCAGTCAGTAAGCTTTTGAACAAGCCGCACCGCCGCGTGATCGTGGCGTAGCGATAGCGAGCTATCGACCGTGCGGTCATGGCGAGCAGCCGACGTATACCCACGCCGGCTGCCCGCAAACGAAGTTTGGTGATGCGAAATTTCCGGTCCGCGGGGCTCGATCGGACAGCGGTGAACCCGCAATTTTCATTTGCATAAGGTGCGTCTTATTTTGCCTCTTGGCCGGCTTTCGCCTATGACAGGCGGCCGAAAAGGACCACAAGCCGGAACGCTCCATGGCCAAGCTCAATCTTTCCCTCGCCGTCGGTCCCTATGACCGCACGCGCGCGCTGATCGACGGCAGCGTGCAGATCGACGGTGTCAAGGCCGCCGGCATGACGCTGTCGCCGGAGGAAATTTTCTTCCGTGCCTTCCGTCACGCCGAATTCGATATCTGCGAGTTGTCGCTGTCGAGCTTCACGGTCAAGACTGCGCAGGGCAATTGCCCCTATGTCGGCGTGCCGGCGTTCGTCTCGCGTGCCTTCCGTCATACGTCGATCTGGGTGCGCACCGATCGCATCAAGACGCCGGCCGATCTGAAGGGCAAGAAGGTCGGCGTGCCGGAATATCAGTTGACGGCCAATGTCTGGGCGCGTGCCATCTTGGAAGACGACTACGGCGTCAAGCCGTCCGACATCCATTGGGTGCGTGGCGGCATCGAGGATGCCGACCGGCCGGAGAAGATCAGCATCAAGCTGCCGCCGGACGTCAGGCTGGAAGATGCGCCGGCCGGCAAATCAATTTCGCGGCTGCTGGCGGAAGGGGCCATCGACGGATTCATCGCGCCGCGTCCGCCTTCGCTGCCGAAGGACACCCCGAACGTGGGCTGGCTGTTCCCGGATCCGACCGCGGCAGCCAAGGACTATTTCAAGCGCACCGGGGTCTTCCCGATCATGCATCTGGTCGGCGTGCGGCGCACGCTGGCCGAACAGCATCCCTGGCTGCCGGGAGCGGTGTTCAAGGCCTTCGAGCAGTCGAAGAAGGCGGCGCTCGATCTGTTGAGCGATACCTCGGCCACCAAGGTGACGTTGCCCTTCGTCGAAGAGCGGCTGGCGGAAGCACGCGCGCTGATGGGCGAGGATTTCTGGTCCTATGGCGTCGATGCCAACCGCGCGACACTGACGACCTTCCTCAAACATCATCATGCGCAAGGTCTTGCGCCGCGTCTGCTCACGCCGGAGGAACTGTTTCACCCCGGCACGCTGGAGACGTTCAAGCTTTAGCGATGCTTGTCTTCGCTCGTTCGCTCTCGCCAAGGAGCGGAGTTATCCGGCCGCCGCGCTGCTCTTCCGTTTCGGCGAGATAAAGAAAAGTCTGCTCCAACCGCAGACACCGTTGCCGACTCTCTTCGTCGTGGGTTTGCTCGGCTATCGTGGCGCAGGTTGCAGCCTGTTTTCTGAGGAATTTTGCCGTTGCCATAGTCGCGCCTCCGACTATTTCGTGGCTGCATTGCAACACTTTTCATGCTGCGCCGCAATAATAAGTTTTCCCCGCCTGGGCATCGGCCCTCTCGTTAACAATTATTTTGATGCGGGCTTCTTGTTGCAGTGCGGCATATCCGCTATGGAGGTTTGAGTTTGACTGGTACGAGATCGAAGAATCATGAGCAAAAACAACATTCAAGCCTGGAATACCAAGTATGGCCGCCGGCGCGTCCGGCAGGAGGCGCCGACGCTTGAGGAAGCGATCGCCGCCGCCCAGGGCTTGTCTGACGAGCTCAATGAACAGGCCGAGATCGCGGCCTCTTTGATCGGCTTGCCAGCCGAGCAGGTCCGCAACGAGTTGCTCAAGGTGTCCGCGTCGCGCAAAGCGGTCACCAAAACCATCCTGCTCACCGGTGCGGCCTCGGCGCCGCGCACGGTGGTTATCGAGCGCAAGGGCAGCCGCGTCCGCCAACGGCGCGATTGAGCGACAGTGGCTATTTCCGCCTGAT
The DNA here is from genome assembly GCA_021823875.1 of Pseudomonadota bacterium. GTDB lineage: Bacteria > Pseudomonadota > Alphaproteobacteria > Rhizobiales > Xanthobacteraceae > Pseudolabrys. Next base: position 6,088 of record JAKAMD010000192.1, read on the forward strand.
GCTGTCGATGCCGCCCAGCCGGCCGACCACCGCATTGGCGCCGATCGCCAACACGAACAGCACGATCAAATTGGCGTACATGCGCGGCATGTCGAAGGTCGAGTAGTCGTTGATGATCAGAAAGCCGATGCCCTTGTCGGACATTTTTGTCTCGGCCAAGAGCGTGCCGATCAGCGCCATGCCGAGCCCGAGCCGGAAACCGTTGATGATCGGATGGCGCATGGCCGGCAGGTAGATCTTCCACACCATCTGCCAGCTACTGGCGCGGAAGCTCATGCCCACCCGGATCAGCACCTTGTCGATCTGGCGCATGCCTGCGGCGACCGAGAGCGCAATGGGGAAGAAACAGGACAGCGTGCCGAGCGCGATCTTGGAGCCGGTTCCGATGCCGAACCACATGATCATCACCGGGAAGAAGATGATCTTCGGCGTGGGGCCGAGGTAATAGAGGTAATGCTCGAAGGCGCGCGACAGGAACGGGTTGCCGCCAAGCACGATGCCGACCACGACCCCCAAAGAGCCGCCTACTGCCAAGGCGATGGCGATCTCGCCGGCGGTGACGCCGAGGTTGAAATAATAGTCGCCAGTCGACAACAGCTCGATGAGCGCGTGCGCGATCGACAGGAGCGAGGGCACCACGTCGCGGTAGAGCCAGCCGGAATGGGAGAGAAACTCCCAGATCGCCAGCACGGCCAGGATGATCCCCGCGCGCAGCAGCGTCACCGGGCTCAACAGCGGCGCCGCCGGCGCCTGTGTCAGT
>JAKAMD010000193.1 GCA_021823875.1 Pseudomonadota bacterium
GTCTTCGCCAAGCTCAAGACGCTGCTGCGCAAAGCCGCCGCGCGAACCGTCGACGCCATCTCTGCCGCCATCGGTCAGCTCCTCGGCCGCTTCACGCCATAGGAATGCGCCAACTACTTCAAAAACGCCGGATATGCATCAACCTAAATGCAGAGCGCTCTAGCGTGCACGCGGGGGGAACGTGATGGTCGCTGTCGTCAACGGTTACGTCTGTTTCAGTTCGTGCGACGCCGCCAAGGCTAAGCAGGGCAAGGATCCGCGTGCGCCGCCCGGCGCCGAGTCCGATCCGTCCAAAGCACACGATCCCTCCAAGCCGAAATCCGCGTTTGGTGGTCAGCCGGCCACCGTGCTCGGCGGCGTGCTCCAGGATCTTGCCAACGCGCTCAATCCCGCGGGCCAAGCAGCGTCTGCCGGCGGCGATTATCAATCATCCGCGAAGATCGACCGGCTCGCCTAACGCGCGGTGCGGCCGAAAGCGATCTTGTCCCGGGCGCAGCGCAGCACGTGAGTGGTGCGCTGCAGACCCGGGACCGTCGCAAATTCGGAGCCCGCCACGGCCCCGGATCAGCAGCGCAACACTTCGCCTTCGCTCGCGCTGCGCAGCATCCGGGGCAAGTCGATCGTCTATCCCGCCTTCACGTCCACCTGGGCCGCCGCGATGCGACGGTTGAGCCTAATGCGGCGGCGGATCGGCAGCCAGTCGTACAGATAGATCTCGATCGGTCGCCAGTTCGCCACCCAGCCGACGATGATCAGGCTTTCCTCCAACACGCGCGCCATCGTCTCATTGGGCACCAAAGCGGCTACGATCTGGCTGGTTACCAGACAGACCGCCAGCACCAGTACGCCGATCCCCAATGAACGCCGGCCGACGCGGAACAATTCGCGCAGCTCTTGCTCGGCCACCCCCGCGCGGTAGTCGAAATAATGCGCGAAGGCTTCGGCAACGCCGGCGGCCTCCGGGCGTGCCGCTTCCTCGGCCGGCAGGTGCACTGCGACGGTGAAGGGCGTACCTTCCGGCAATTCGCGCACCCAGCCGGCGAGAAAGGCTTCGACGCCGGCATCGAGATCCTTCTCGCGGAACGGCGAGGGGTCGAACGAATTGAACAGCTGATTGATCGTGTGCACGCGGATGGCGATTTCGGTCGGCGCCGGATCGGTCATGGCAGGAACGCCCAATAATCAGATCGTCACGATTACATTGCCGATGCTGCCGCGTTCGACATTCTCGTGCGCGGCCGCGATGTCGGCCAACGCATAGGTCGGTCGCGACACCCGGTTGATCAGCGCGCCTTGCACCAGCGCGTCATTGATGGCGTCGAGCGTGCGTATGCGCTCGGCCATGTCGAGCTCGTAGACCAGGAAGAACAGCACGCGGATCGAATTGGTGAGGCAGAATGGTGCCGGCAGTTGCGCCTCGCCATTGGTGCCGTAGACCACCACGCTGCCCTTGGGCCGCAGCACGCCCGGAATGAGCTTGGCATTGCCGGCGAGGTCCATCTCGACCACCGCATCGACGCCGCGCTTGCCGGTGATCTCCATCACCCGCGCGCCGACATCCTCGCGCTTGTAGTCGATGCAATGATCGGCGCCGGCTTCTTGCGCCACCGCCGCTTTCTCCGGCGACGAGATGGTGGTGATGACGCGCGCGCCGGCGCGCTTGGCGAACTGAATGACGTATTGGCTGACCGAGCCGCCGCCGCCGGACACAAGCAGCGTCGTATCCTTGCCGGCGTTCGCCAGCACCACCGCGTGATAGGCGGTCATCGCCGGTATGCCGAGACAGGCGCCGGCTTCGAAGCTCACAGTGTCCGGCAGCTTCACTGCCTGTTCGGCAGGCAGGGCGATATATTCGGCAGCCGTGCCGAACGCGCGCTTCCATTGCCCATTCCATAACCACACGCGCTCGCCGAGCCGCGATTTAGGCACGCCATCGCTCACTTCGTCGATAATACCGGCGCCGTCGCTCTGCGGGATCAGCTTTGGCCAGGTGATCTTGCGCGTCAGCCCCGCGCGCGATTTCACATCGGAAGGATTGACGCCGGATGTGGCGATCTTGACCCGCACCTCGCCCGGACCAGCATGCGGCGTCTCCACGTCGCCGACACGCAGCACATCGCGCGCCGCACCATTCTTCTCGTAGTAAGCCGCTCGCATGGTTTGTTCCCTCCGCAACAATCTGGAGCTTAGCAAATCGCGGAAAGCTGCGCGCAAGGTTGCGGCCGCTGCCGCCGATGCCCATATCGAGGGGACGAGAAGGGTGTGTCCTGCCCAACTCGCGCGGGACCGCCGATCGGTGCAATGACAACGACGGAGGTGCGATATGTCCTATCGCGTCTATAGTGGTCCGAAAGGGTCCGGCGACATCTCGCCGCTCACCAAGGAGCAGATGCTCTACAAGGAATTTACCGGGCTCGACGAAGCGCTCTTCTGGGCGCGCCATGTCGTGAAAGACGGCCGCGTGCCGCTCCTGCTGGAAGGCGATGACGGCACCCGCATGGACCGCCGCGCCATTGGCGATGCCTTGGGAGTGGGTGAGCGCGAGCGGGCCGGCGGGCCGATGACCTGACCGTTGATCGTCTAGTGCGTAGACGCGTGATGTGTGCCGTGCGCGCCCGGTTCCGACGCGCGCGCGTGGGACGAGCTGATGGCCGTTGCTCCCGATCGGGCCGCTCATAACCGGATTGTATTGCGCATTAGCGTGGCTGATGGGGCCGTGGGGGGGCCGCTAGCGGACTTCACCGGGGGACACCTCCTGTCTGCTTGATCGAAGGCAGCGGGAATCTGCCATTTCTTCCCAGCGGGAGCCCACGGTCGGGGGTCTCCGGACGGAGGCAAGGGCGCTTGTGGTGTCATAATACCTTATCTTTAACCATTTGATATATCAAGCAATATTTATCAAAAAACTTCGCCCCCCGGCGCAAGAAGCTGCTATATTGATAATATGAGTAGGCATTCAGCGAAGAGTACCGGGCGATCCGCCAAAGTCGCCCGGGGAACGACGGCAAAATCGGCCAAGAAGGCCACCAACAGTGCGCGCGGCAGCGCCACTTCGGCGTCGAAAAAGGCGCGGCGGCCGGCTGCGGCGACCAAGAGCGTGCGCAAGGCGCCCGCACCGGTCGTGCTGGAGGCTCCCAGCGTTGCGCCGGAGCAGACCACCATCGTTCGCACAATGAGCCCGCCGGTGCAGCCGGTGGTGCCGCGCGACGTGCCGGTACATCCGCACAAATATCGCGTCGGCGAGACTGTCTATTACACCTCGCCGAGCTTCGGCCGCGCTGCCGCCTCCGGCAGCTATACGGTGGTGAAGCTCCTGCCGTCCGACGGCGACGACCACCAGTACCGGATCAAGAGTTCCGGCGAGGCCTTCGAGCGCGTCGCTAAGGAAAGCCAGCTCGACCGCGTCTGAACCCCGGGCGTTCGTCCCTAGCATCGGCTACGATGGGCTGCGCGCTTGCGGCGCGCCGCAGGGGAGGACCGCATGCCGATTTTCATCACCCAAGGCCGCTACACCCGCGACGCCATCCGCGGCATGATCATGAAGCCGGAAGACCGCGCCGACGCGGTCTCGCGTCTGCTGAGCAAGGCCGGCGGCCGCCTCGTCGGCTATTATCTTACTTTCGGCGAGTACGATTTCCTGGCCATCGCCGAGGCGCCGAGCGAAATGCAGATGGCGGCGGCGCTCCTGGCCGTGGGTAGCGGCGGTGGCGTGACCGATCTGCGCACCACACTGGCCATGACCTCGGTCGAAGCCAAAGGTGCCTTCGCGGCGGCGAGCGACCTTGCGCTTGGCTTCAAGCCGGCCGGCGGTACTTGATCCTTTCCGTTATCCCATTTTTATCTTCTTCATTCCTCTATTTGCATGGCGGGTATCCGCGCATGCGCTGATGACGAAGCCCGGCCGAACGAATAAACAAGCCGCCGCAGTGTTCACTGGCTGCTAATAGCCGGAATGCGCGCCGGTCCCGGCGCGCCTAATCAGTCTCTATTCGGGGAAGAACCATGCTCGCACTCCTGCGTCTGCTCGCGTTTGCCTGCGCCGTTACGCTGGCGCTCCCGGCCTCGGCCCAAACCTATCCCAGCCGGACGGTCAAACTGATCGTGCCGTTCGGTGCGGGCGGGCCGGCCGACGTCTATGCCCGCGTGCTCGCCAAATATCTGTCGGAGACGACCAAGCAGACCTTCGTGGTCGAGGATCGCCCCGGCGCCGGCTCCATGATCGGCACCGAATTGGTCGCGAAGTCCACGCCCGACGGCTACACGCTGTTGGTGATGTCGAACACTCACACCACCAACGAGTCGCTGGTTGCCAAGAAGCCTTACAAGCTGATGCGCGATTTCGTGCCGGTGGCGACGGTGAACTATTCCGACCTCTTGATGGTGGTGCACCCCTCGGTGCCGGCCAAGACCGTGGCCGAGTTTATCGCACTCGCCAAGGCCAAGCCGGGCACGCTCAACTACGCCTCGTCCGGGCCGGGCACGCCCTATCACATGGCCGGTGAGCTGTTTAAAGCCATGAGCGGCACCAACATCGTGCATGTGCCGCACCGCGCCTCGGGCGACGCCCGCAACAGCGTGCTCGCCGGCACGGTGCAGATGATGTTCGATGCCATCACCACCATGCAGCCGCTGGCCAAGGCCGGCAAAGTGCGCGCGCTCGCCACCACCGGTTTGAAGCGTTCGCCGCTCACGCCCGACCTGCCGACCGTGTCCGAAACCGTGCCGGGCTACGAGGCTACCATCTGGATCGGCATCATGGCGCCCAAGGGCACGCCCAAGGATGTCGTCACCTTCCTCAACAAGGCCATCAACACGGTTATCGAATTGCCGGAAGTGAAAGCCGCCTGGCTCAAGCAGGGCGCCGTCCCGCTGGTGAAGACCCCGGAGCAATTCGAGGCCTTCCTCAACCAGGACATCGCCAAGTGGGCCAATGTGGTAAAGTTCTCGGGGGCGAAGATCCGCTGACGAGCTTTTCTGGAGGACCATGCCGGGCATCAATGCCGACACACTGAACGCACTGGTATCCTCGCCGCTGGCGCTCACATTCGCAGGAGCGCTAGCGGCGCTGGTCGTGGTCGGCATCGTATTGGCCTCACGGCGTGCGAGCGATCGCCTGTTGCTGCCGCTCGCGGCGGTTGCCTTAGCGGTCGTCGCGGTGGCGGCGCTCATCGACCGCCTTGCGCTTGTCCAGCAAGCGGCCGAACGGCGCATGCTGATCGAACGCGCCGCCGCGCTCGACCGCATTGCGCTGTCACCGGGTTCCCCGCTTGCCTGTCTCGATGCGGGGGCCGGCGAGGCGGTGGAGAATGCCTGCGAGAAGGCCGTGTTCGCATCGCCGCAGGCCGCCGCCGCTGCGGTCTCCTATATGGGCGCGCGGCTACAATTGCTGACGGACGCGGCCGCCTTCACGCAGGATCAGGATATCGCCGCCGTACTTGCCGCCAGCCGCCGCGCCATCGAGCTCGACCGTTATGGTGTTGCCGCGCAGGTACTGGCCAGGCGTGACGGCTGTACCGCTGCGCACTGCGCCGCCTTTGCGCTGTTCAAGGACACCAACGCCCTCAAGGCCAATCTGAAGGCGCAGGCGTTCCAGCAATATGTCTCGCGTTATGCCGACGGCTGGAACGCGGCGCCGGCAAAAGCGCCGGCGGTGTCGCAGGCACCTGCCGCGGTGGCACCCGCCGTGCCGGTGACCGCGGAGGCGCCCGCCGCGCAGCCGATCAAGGCGGGCGAACATTGGGATTTTCCGTCGGCCGCCTCCATTCCACCGGTCAGCATCATGAATGCCGAACCGCCTGCGCCCAAGAGCGGCGAGGCCACCTCGCAAGCGGCTCCCACCGCCAAGACGCCGCTGCCGCCCAAGCGGCCCTCGGACGAGACGAAACCGCCCGCGCGCTGAGGCGGCGATCGGCTCGCTTTCGCGTCAGCGTGGGCCGAAACGGACGGCGCTTGGTCAACGCGGCCGAAACATGCTCTAAGATTGCAGCCGTTCGCCCGGGACCCGCCGTATGTTCTCTTCTGTCCTGATCGCCAATCGCGGCGAGATCGCCTGCCGCATCATCCGCACCGCCAAGCGCCTCGGCTTGCGCACCATCGCGGCCTATTCGGAGGCCGACGCGAAGGCGCTGCATGTGCGGCTGGCGGATGAGGCGATCGAGATCGGGCCGGCACCGGCGGCGCAAAGCTATCTGGTTGCCGAACGCCTGATCGCCGCCGCGCAGGCGACAAACGCCGAGTGCATCCATCCCGGTTACGGTTTCCTCGCCGAGAACGCCGACTTCGCCGAAGCTTGCCGTGTGGCTGGCTTCGCCTTCATCGGTCCGCCGCCGGAAGCGATCCGGGCTATGGGACTGAAAGACCGTGCCAAGGCGCTGATGGAACAAGCCGGTGTGCCGGTGGTGCCGGGCTATCACGGCGACATGCAGGAGCCGTCCTTCCTCAAACGCAAGGCCTATGAGATCGGCTATCCGGTGCTGATCAAGCCGGTGGCCGGCGGCGGCGGCAAAGGCATGCGCAAGGTTGAACGCCACGCCGATTTCGACGCCGCGCTGGAATCAGCGCAGCGCGAGGCGCAGGGCGCCTTCGGCGATGCGCGCGTGCTGATCGAGAAATACGTCAACGCGCCGCGCCACGTCGAAATGCAGGTGTTCGCCGACCGGCGCGGCCACGTCATCCATCTCGGCGAGCGCGACTGTTCGCTGCAGCGCCGGCATCAGAAAGTGATCGAGGAGTCGCCGGCGCCTGACATGACGCCGGAATTGCGTGTCGAAATGGGCAAAGCGGCGGT
>JAKAMD010000194.1 GCA_021823875.1 Pseudomonadota bacterium
GCGGCTGTGGCGGCTGGTGGGCGAGATTGCCGAAATTACTGCACCCGCCGCCAGACCCCCCGCATTCTCCGAACAGGCACTCGCCGTGCGCAAGGCGGCGCACCGCGCCCTCAACAATGTCTCCGAGGACATCGCCAAGCTGCGCTTCAACCGCTGCGTGGCCCACATCTACGAATGCGCCAATGCGCTGTCGGACGCCATCGGCGCGGCCGAGACCGCGCCCAGCCCCGACTTCGCCTGGGCCCTGCGCGAGGCCGGCGACATCCTGGTGCGCCTGTTCCACCCGATGATGCCGCATCTGGCCGAGGAATGCTGGGCGACGCTCGGCCATCAATCCCTGGTAGCGAGTGAAGCCTGGCCCGTGCTGGAGCCGGAGTTGCTGGTGGAGAACACCGTCACCCTGCCGGTGCAGATCAACGGCAAGAAACGGGCCGACGTCACCGTTGCCCGGGACGCTGGAAATAAGGAGATTGAGGCTGCCGTTCTGGCGCTCGATGCGGTACAAAAGGCGCTCGGCGGCAAGAGCCCGAAAAAGGTCATTGTCGTCCCGCAGAGGATCGTCAATGTGGTGGCATGAGACGAAAAACCGCTTGACCCGATGGCTCGCGGTGGTGGCATTGGCCGGGTTCACGGCCGGCTGCTTCCAGCCGCTCTATGGCGACCATCCCGTGGTCGGCGGCGGCCCCGCCCTGCAGGATAAGCTCGCCGCGGTCGACGTGGCGCCGATCAGCGCGCCCAACGGCACCCGGTTGGCCCGCATCGCGGTCAATGTCCGCAACGACCTGATCTACGACGTCACCGGTGGCGGCGCCGCCGCCACGCCGGCCTACAAGCTTACGGTGACGATGGCCGTCAGCCAGCAACAGGTGATCGTCGACATCAACAGCGGCCGGCCTGACATCCAAAACTACGGCATCAACGCCACTTACACGTTGACCGACCTGACCAGCCGCAAAGTGGTGGTGAGTGGGCAAACCTTTTCGCGGGTCTCCTATGACGTCCCGGGCCAGGAGCAGCGCTTCGCCGGCTCGCGCGCCTTGCGCGACGCCGAGGACCGCGCCGCCAAGGTGATCTCCGGCAACATCAAGTCGCGGCTGGCCTCGTATTTCGTGGCAGGGTCGTAGCGACTCGCCGCTTGCTCGTTTTCCAACTCCCCGAACGGGAGACGGTTACGCCGTGCAGGTGTCATGACCGCCATCAAAGCCGCCGACGTCGACCGTTTCATTGCCCGCCCCGATCCGGCGCAGTCGATCGTGCTGGTGTTCGGGCCGGATGCCGGACTGGTGCGCGAACGCGTCGACAAGCTGGTGCGTGGCGCGGTCGACGATCCCAACGATCCCTTCGCGCTTGCCCGCATTGATGGCGAAGAGCTGAGTGCCAATCCGGGCCGGCTGGTCGAGGAGGCGCATACCGTGCCGCTGTTCGGCGGACGCCGCGCCGTGCTGGTGAAGGCCGGCAGCCGCAACATCGCCGCCGCAGTCGAGAGCGTAATCGCGCAGCCGTCGGATGAATGCCGCATCATCATCGAGGCCGGCGACCTCAAGCGCAACGCGCCCCTACGTGCATTGTGCGAGAAGGCGAAGGTGGCAGCGGCACTACCCTGCTATGCCGACGGCGCGCGCGATCTCGGCCGCCTGATCGACGATGAGTTGCGCGAGGCCGATCTCACCATTGCACCTGATGCGCGCACCGTGCTGTTGTCGCTCTTAGGCGGCGACCGGCTCGCCTCGCGCAATGAGATCCGCAAGCTCGCGCTCTATGCGCGTGACAAAGACCGCGTGGAGCTTGCCGACGTGCTGGCGGTGGTGGCCGATGCGTCCGCGCTGGCGCTCGACGGTGTGATCGATGCGGCTTTCGCTGGTGATACGCGCAACGTGGAAAGCGAATTCGCCAAAGCGCGCGCCGGCGGCTCGTCGCCGGCGGCGATCATCTCGGCGGCGATCCGCCAGATTTCCAATCTGCACAAGATGCGGCTTGCCATCGAGGCCGGTGACAGCGCCGATTACGTGATGAAGCGGGGCGCGCCGCCGGTGCATTTTTCCCGTGAAAAAGCAGTGGGCGAGGCGCTGCGCGTCTGGAGCGCGCCACGGCTGTTGCGCGCGATGCAACAGCTCGCCGAAGCCTCGCTTGATGCCCGCCGCAACGCCGCGCTGGCCGAGGCCATCGCGCAGCGCACTTTGCTGTCGATCGCGGTGGGTGCACGGCGAAGGGACTCGTAATTCGTCATGCCGGGGCACCGCATAGCGGCGAACCTGGAATCCAGGGCCCATCGCAAAACCAAATAAGTTGCACTGGATTCCGGGCTCGCGGCCTTCGGCCGCGCCCCGGAATGACTTTAAAGATTCAGCTGATAGCTATGCGGCACCCAGCGATAGCTGCCGCCGGCGCGCTCGACGAAGCCCAGCCCCGGGAACGGCATATGAAAGCCGGCGACCGGAATGCGGTCGGTTGCTACCATGTCGAGGATGCGCTTGCGCGTGGCGACCGCCTTCTCCTTCTCGTCGTCGACGTCGAGCTGCAGGTCGGGCCGTTGGATCGCCACCACGTAGTGATTGCAGGTGTCGGCCCAGTTCAGGATCTGCTTGCCTTCGCTCTCGATCATGAAGGCCAGCAGCCCGGGCGAATGCCCGAAGGCGTCGACCGCGGTGATGCCCGGCACCACGGTGTCGCCCGGCTTGATGAAGGTGGCACGGTCGGCGAGCGGCACCACGATCTTCATATAGAGTTCGCGGTTGAACTTGCGCGCTTCGCGGATGTTCTCGCCCTTTTTCCAGAAATCGAAATCGGTGGCGCCGAACACATAGCGCGCTTTCGGGAACACCGGCTGGCCGCCCTTGGTCAGCCCGCCGATATGGTCGGGATGGCCGTGGGTGAGCACCACCACGTCGACATCCTCCGGCTTGTAGCCGGCCTGCGCCATGCGCGCGACCAGATTGCCGGGCGGCATCCGGCCCTTGAGCTGCTCGTGCTCGGCGCTGAGCGAGCCGCAGCCGGTGTCGATCAGCACCAGCTCCTTGCCGGTGTTGACCACGGTCGGCGTGAACGGATGTTCGTAGCGATCGGCACCGATGTGGTTGGCGGCGGCTAGCGCCTTCACTTCCTCGGCGTGCGCGTCGCCGCCGAAGCTCGGCGTCAGCCCGGGGCGGATCACCTTGCTGTCCATGATGGTGGCGACCTCGAAGCCGCCGAGCTTGAACCGATAGATGGTCGGCTGCATCTCGCCTTGGAGCTGTGCGGGCACCAGTGTCCTCCCTGTTTTTGTGACAGTGTCGGGTGATGCATAGCAGGCCACGGGGGCCCCATTCCAGCCCACTTTCTCGGCGCGCCGCCTGCTCCTTTCGCCGTGCGAAAGCGCGCGGGACGTGGCGGGTGACTGGTTCTTGAGCCCCGCGATCGTGATATGACATCGCCGGTCAATGGCACGTCGGGAGCGCAAAACATGATCGCCGTGATTTTCGAAGTCTGGCCGGCGCCCGGCCGCAAGGACGATTACCTCGCCATTGCCGGGTCCTTGCGCGATGATCTCGCCCGCATCGACGGCTTCATTTCGGTCGAGCGTTTCCAGAGCCTGACCGATCCCGACAAACTGCTGTCGCTGTCGTTCTGGCGTGACGAGGGGGCCGTGAAGCAATGGCGCACGCAAGACCGCCACCGCGCTGGGCAGGCGCAAGGTCGCGCCGGCATCTTCGCCGACTACCGGCTACGCGTCGCCGGCGTGCTGCGCGATTACGGGTTGAATGACCGCGCCGCAGTCCCTGCGGATTCGAAGGCCGTGCACGATACCCAAGCCGTGTAATCGGCTAAACTGACCTCCTTCCTTGCGGGCAAATCCCTTGCAGCAGAAAATCCCCGCGCGCGCCGCACTCATCCTCACCGCCGGCTTCCTGGTGCTGTTCCTCGGCGGTGGCGCGCGTTTCGCCGTTGGCCTCACCTTCAAGCCGATCGTCGAAGACCTCAACTGGGATCGCAGCCAGCTCGGGCTCGCCGTCGCCCTGTTTCAGGTCGTCTCGGCGGCCGCCATGTTCGTTTCTGGCCGCCTCGCCGATCGCAGCGACCCGCGGCTGGTGTTGGGCGGCGGCCTCTTGGTGAGCGGCATCGGCATTGGCTTGATGAGTATGATGGCGGCGCCTTGGCATGCGCTGCTGCTCTATGGCGTCATCTTCGCACTCGGCAATGGCGCCGCCTCGATCATCCCGGTGGGCGTGATAGTGACGCGCGCCTTCCCGGGCCGCACTGGCATCGCCAACGCCGCAGTCATGTCGGGCATGAGCGTCGGTCAATTAGTAATGATCGCCTCGCTGGCGGCCGTGATGGTGAGCTTGAGCTGGCGCTCGGTCTTCCTGCTGCTGGGCATCGCATGCCTGGCGCCGCTGCCGCTATTGCTGCTGGCGATCCCGAAAGCGACGCCGGCGCAAGCGGCCGCCGCGCAGCCGGCCGCCGGCGCGGGCCTCGTCGACGCCGCACGCACGCGGCCGTTCTGGCTGTTGCTCGCGGTCTACGCCGTCTGCGGCTTCGGCGATTTCTTCGTTTCCACCCATGTGGTCGCCTTTGCGCAAGATCGTGGCGTCAGTCCCTTGCTGGCCGGCAACTTGTTGGCGCTGATGGGTTTGACCGGCCTGATCGGCGTGATCGCCGGCGGCGCGATGAGCGACCGCCTCGGCCCGGTGTGGCCGACCGCACTCTCGTTTGCCGCGCGCGTCGCCGTGTTCGCGCTGGTGCTGGTCGACCAGTCGGAAATCTCAGTGGCGATCTTCGCCCTGGTGTTCGGCGCCACCTTCCTGGTGACCGCGCCGCTCACCGTGGTGTTCGTGGCCGAGCGCTTCGGAACCCGCCATCTCGGCGCGCTCATCGGTCTTATCACCATGGTGCACCAGATCTGTGGCGGCATCGGCGCCTATTTCGGCGCTGCGGTATTCGACGTCACCGGCAATTACAACGATGCCTTCGTGGCGATGCTGGTGCTCTCGCTGATCGCCACGCTGCTCACGCTGCTATTGCGCAGGCCGCGTGACGAGGAGGCAACCGTCTGAGCGTGCGGCGGGCTCAGCTCTGCACCACCGTCACGTGCGTGCCGACCGGCACGCGGCTGTAGAGATCGATGATGTCCTGGTTGAACAGCCGGATGCAGCCGGAGGACACCGCATGGCCGATGCTTTGCGGCTCATTGGTGCCATGCAGGCGGAAATAGCTGTCGCGGCCGTCGCGATAGAGATAGAGCGCGCGAGCGCCGAGCGGATTGTCGAGCCCGCCGGGCAGCCCGCCGGCATAGGCGCGATAGCGCGGCATCGCCGCCATCATTTCGGCGGTCGGGATCCAGCGCGGCCATTTCTCCTTGCGCCCGATGACGGCGCTGCCGTGGAAGTTCACCGCCTCGGAGCGGCCGACGCCGCAGCCGTAGCGCAACGCGCTGCCGCCATCGAGAATGAGATAGACGCGGCGCTCGGCGACGTTGACCACGATGCTGCCGGGTTTCTGGGTGCCGCGCCAGGACACGCGCGAGCGCAGCAGGCTGGGATCGATTGTCGTGGTATCGATTGCCGGAACGGTGATGCCGTTGTCCTCGATGGCACCATAGCCGCCCCCGCCGCCGGGGAACCATTCCATGCCGTCGGGACCCTGGCCGCAGCCGGCGACAAGGAGGGGAAGGCCGGCCAGGATGGCGCGGCGGCTGAGCTTGGTGGCGTTCGACATGAATGGTCGCCTTTCACCCGCGTTGGTGGGAGATTTATCGCGCGGATTCGATGTCGGGAGCAACAGCGGCTTTCCGCGTTCTCCCGTCGCATTTCCACGGGGCGCATGCCGCTTGTTCTCTTGCTTATTTCCCTTGCAGGAGAGGGTGGCCGGCCGGGAGCAATCACGAGGGCGAGCCGGGTGAGAGGTTAACAGGTGGCGGCGGCTGACACCTTCAGTTCGCATGCCCGACGGGCCGCCAACAAGCGGCGACCGAAACTACCGGTGTTGGAAAACGATCTGAATCGCTTTCTTGAAATCGTCTTCAGTGAACGGTTTGGCGAGATAGGCATCGGCGCCCGCGCCCCATGACGCGCCGCGGCTTGATTTGGCGGTGATCATGATGATGGGCAGCTTCGTGTATTTCGGGATTTCGCGCACCGCCTTGAGCAGTTGCTCTCCTCCCATGGGTTCCATTTCCCAATCGGACAGCAGCAAACCATATTGACGCTTGTTCAAGGCTTCGAGGGCCGACCGGCCGTCTTCCGCCGCGTCAATGTCAGTAAACCCGAGCTTGTTGAGATGCTGGATGACGATAAGCCTTAGCGTCGAGGAGTCATCAACCACCAGGACGGGCTGTGTCGTATCCATCTCGTCAATTCCAAAGGGAATGATGGTCCACCCGGCAGATACCGCAAAAACGTTGAAAATCAACTAATGATTGCAGCGCGGCAGGCTCTGCGCCGGATGGGTTCGGCGGGCAGGCGAAGGCGCGGCATCGAGCCAGTCGTTCTTCGAAAAGCCGAAAGAAGAAAGCGGTGTGCTTCGCTCCGTCCCCTTCGAATAGAACGCGGCTAGCCTTCCAACTTCCTCAACACCGCGTCGAGCTGATCAAGATCCTTGTACTTGATGGTGAGCGTGCCGCCCTCGCCGCGGTGATCGACGGTCACTTCCAAGCCCAGATTATCCGACAACCGCTTCTCCAGCGCGCGGGTATCGGCGTTCTTGCTCTCGGACGACGAAGCGCTCGACACGCGCGGGCCATGCTTCTCGTCCTTGGCCTGCTGCGCCAGGCGCTCGACTTCGCGCACATTGAGCCCTTCGGC
>JAKAMD010000195.1 GCA_021823875.1 Pseudomonadota bacterium
CAAGGGCGCCTCGGCGTTCCTGGTGCCGGTCGCCAACATGGTCAAGGCGTCGACCGGAAGCTGGCACATGGTCTTCGTGCTCACCGCCGCGATGAATGTGCTGGTGGTGGCGCTCGCCCTGTTCGTGCTCAAACCGATGCGCAACCGCGTGGCGGCGGCCGAGAAGCAGAAGCTGGCGCACGCAGTCTGACGCGATCCCGATCCCTGCCGGCGGGCAGGACGCAAGCTGAAAAGGCCCCCGCAAGGGGGCCTTTTTCATGTGTATCGCAGGGGTTTTGCGGGCGCCGTCCCGGCTTGACATCGCCCGCCCCGCCCCCGACAAACCGCTGCCGAAGCAAAACCGGGGCGCCCCATGTCGCATGCCAAGCTCGCCAGCACGATCGATGCCGCCTTCGAGGCGCGCGAGACCATCGGGCCGAAGACCAAGGGCGCGGTGCGCAAGGCGGTCTCCGACGCGCTCGAACTGCTCGACAACGGCAAGGCGCGCGTCGCCGAACGGCAGGCCGACGGTTCCTGGCGGGTCAACCAGTGGCTGAAGAAGGCGGTGCTGCTGTCGTTCCGCCTCAACGACATGAGCGTGATCCAGGGCGGCCCCGGCAAGGCCGTCTGGTGGGACAAGATCGATTCCAAGTTCAAGGGCTGGACCCCGGCGCGCTTCCGCAAGGCGGGCTTCCGCGCGGTGCCCGGCTGCGTGGTGCGCCATTCCGCCTATATCGCGCCCGGCGTGGTGCTGATGCCCTCCTTCGTCAATCTCGGCGCCTATGTCGATCAGGGCACCATGGTCGACACCTGGGCGACGGTCGGCAGCTGCGCGCAGATCGGCAAGAACGTGCATCTGTCGGGCGGCGTCGGCATCGGCGGCGTGCTCGAGCCGCTGCAGGCCGGCCCCGTGATCATCGAGGACAACTGCTTCATCGGCGCGCGCTCGGAAGTGGTCGAGGGCGTGATCGTGCGCGAAGGCGCGGTGCTCGGCATGGGCGTCTATATCGGGCTGTCGACCAAGATCGTCGATCGCGAGACCGGCAAGATCTATCAGGGCGAGGTACCGCCCTACTCGGTCGTGGTCTCCGGCACCCTGCCCGGCAAGCCGCTGCCGAACGGCCAGCCGGGGCCGAACCTTTATTGCGCCGTCATCGTCAAACGCGTCGACGAGCGCACACGCTCCAAGACCTCGATCAACGAGTTGCTGCGGGATTGAACTGTGGCCGAAACCGGAACGAACGGCACGACAGCGCCAGCCGATAGCGGCTCGTTCCTTCTGCTTTTCGGATTCCGCGGCAGCGTCAGCCGCAAGCAATACTGGCTCGGGCTTGCGGTTGCGCTGGTGCCGGCCGTGCTGGCCTTGATCCTGGCTGGCGAGGCGAAGAGCACCACCGGCGGCACCAGCGTGGTGTTGCTGAGCATTCCGCTGTTCGTGCTGTTCGGCTGGATCTATGTCGCCGTCGGGGTCAAGCGGCTGCGCGATCTGGGGTTACCGGCCTGGAGCTACTTTGTTTTCTTTGCCGCGCCGCTGATCGCGATCATCGCCGCCGTCGAGCTCGTCGAACAGCTCTGGGGATTGATCGTGCTGGCGGCGGCGGCCGTCCTCATCGTTCCGGGTTTATTGAAGTCCAAAGCACCATGAGCACCGATCCCGTTGCCATTGCCCGTGACTTGTTGCGCTGCCCGTCGGTGACGCCGGCGGAAGGCGGCGCGTTGAGTTTCCTGGAAGACCTACTGAGCAAAGCCGGCTTCCGGGTCGAGCGCGTGACCTTCAGCGAACCGGGCACCGACGATGTCGAGAATCTCTATGCCCGCATCGGCAGCGAGGCGCCCAATCTGGTGTTCGCCGGCCATAGCGACGTGGTGCCTCCGGGCGACGAGACGAGATGGACGCATCCGCCCTTCGCCGGCGAAATGAACGGCAGCGAGCTTTACGGCCGCGGCGCGGTCGACATGAAAGGCGGCATCGCCTGCGCAGTCGCCGCCGTGCTCGACCATCTCAACGGCCATGGGCTCAAGAAGGGATCGATCTCTTTCTTGATCACCGGTGACGAGGAGAGCATCGCGGTCAACGGCACGCCCAAGCTTCTGCAATGGGCGGCCGCGCGCGGCGAGAAATTCGATCACTGCATCCTGGGCGAGCCGAGCAACCAGGAAGAGCTGGGCGACACCATCAAGATCGGCCGGCGCGGCTCGCTCAACGGCCATCTCATTGTCCGTGGCAAGCAGGGCCATGTGGCCTATCCGGAACGCGCGGTGAATCCGATCCGCGGGCTGGTGACGCTGGTCGAGGCGTTGCAAAGCGAGCCGCTCGACCAGGGCAGCGCGCAATTCGCACCCTCGCATCTCGAATTCACCTCGGTCGATGTCGGCAACAAGACCGTCAACCTCATCCCCGGCGAGGCGCGGGCGCGTTTCAACATCCGCTTCAACGATTGCCATACGCTGGAGTCACTGAAGGCGCTGCTCGAAGAGCGCGCCGCCCGGGCGGCCGGCGGTAATATCCGGTTCGCCTTCCAATGGGAGCCGTCGAACGCGGGCGTGTTCGTCACCGAGCCGGGACCGTTCACCGAACTGGTGGCCAACGCGGTGAAGGAGGTCACCGGGCGCAAGCCGGAACTTTCCACCACCGGCGGCACCTCGGACGCGCGTTTCATCACCCACTATTGCCCGGTGGTGGAATTCGGGCTGGTCGGACAGACCATGCACCAGGTCGACGAGCGCGTGCCGATCGCCGACCTGCGCGCGCTCACCACGATCTATCGCAAGATCATCGAGCGCTATTTCGCCGGCTGATCCCCGCGCCCGCGGAGCGTCCGCCCTCCGCCGCGCCAAGGATAACAATCTTCAGAGCGGAATACTATCAAAATACCGCGAGGATGGCTTCGGCCCGCGCGCCGCCGCCGGGCGGCTTCGCCCCGGCTTAGCGGAACCGTGCAAATTCCCACCATGCGCGCCGCGCAGGCCTATAATCGGGTCGAACCAAGCGCTATAACGCCAAGCAAAGCCTGCACGTCACGGAGGACCGCCATGGACGAGAGAACGCGCGAGCCGCGTACGATCACCGCTCAGGACATCAACCCGCGTTACAACTGGGGCCGCCATCTGCCGGTGCTCGGCACCATGGGGGTCGACTTCGAGGAACGCGTCGATTACCGGCGGCTGCACCGCTATCGGCTGGCCCGCGCGCAGGCCGCGCTGGAGGCCTCCGACCTCGGCGCGCTGATCCTGTTCGACGACAACAACATCCGTTACGTCACCTCGACCAAGATCGGCGAATGGGCGCGCGACAAGCTTTCGCGCTGGGCGCTGCTGATCCGCGGCAAGGATCCGGTCCTGTGGGATTTCGGCTCGGCCGCCGTCCACCACAAGCTCTATTCGCCGTGGCTGCCGGCGGAAAACTGCCGGGCTGGCCTGGTCGGCCTGCGCGGCACTGTCGATCCGGCCTTCGGCTTGATGAAGCGCCACGCCGAGGAGATGGCCGCGCTGCTGAGAGACGCTGGCGTCTCCAAGATGCCGGTCGGCGTCGACATCATCGAGCCGCCGATGATGTTCGAACTGGAGAAGGCCGGCATCAAGGTCAAAGACGGCCAGCAGGTCATGCTCTCCGCGCGCGAGATCAAGTCGTCCGACGAGATCGCGCTTCTGAACCGCGCCGCCGCCATGGTCGACGGCGCTTATGATCTCATCAACGAGAAGCTCAGGCCGGGCGTGCGCGAGAACGACATCGTGGCCGAGGTCAACAAGTTCCTCTACACGCACGGCTCCGACGACGTGGAAGCGGTCAACGCCATTTCCGGCGAGCGCTGCAATCCGCATCCGCACAACTTCACCGACCGCATGATCCGGCCCGGCGACCAAGCCTTCTTCGACATCCTGCAGTCGTTCATGGGCTATCGCACCTGTTACTACCGCACCTTCAACGTGGTGCGGGCGACGCCGGCCCAGCACGATGCCTACAAGCTGGCGCGCGAATGGCTGGACAACGCCATCGCCCGCATCAAGCCGGGCGCCTCGACCGCGCATATCTGCGAGGTGTTCCCCAAGGCCGATGAGTTCGGCTTCCCCGACGAGATGTCGGCCTTCGGTCTGCAGTTCGCGCACGGACTCGGGCTGAACCTGCACGAGCGTCCGATCATCTCGCGCGTGGTGTCGATGGATCACCCGACCGAGATCAAGGAAGGCATGGTGTTCGCGATCGAAACCTGGGCGCCGGCGACCGACGGCTATTCCGCCGCGCGCATCGAGGAAGAGGTGGTGGTCACCGACAAGGGCTGCCGGCTGATCTCGCTGTTCCCGGCGGAGGAATTGCCGATCTCGGCGAAGTATTGATCGGTACGCGCTTGCCCCATGGTCATTGCCGGGCTTGACCCGGCAATCCATGGGATAGCGCACCAAGCGTCAGGCCATGTAAGCGGCGGCAACGCATCATGGATGCCCGGGTCAAGCCCGGGCATGACAGCTGAGAGTCTGCGCAGCCCTCACGCCGCCCGCACGCGGGCGACGAACTGCAGCGCTTCTTCCTGCAAAGCGGCCGCTTGGCGGTTGAGATCGGCCACCGACTGGCCGATCTGCTCGGCCGACTGCCGGGTGCGGCCGGCAAATTCGCTGACGCCCGCCACCGTGGCGGCGAGCTGATGCGTGCGCGCGGCGGCGCCTTCCACACTTTCGGCGATCTTGGCGGTGGCCTCGCTCTGCATGCGCACCGAGCCGGTGATGGCGCGCGAGACCGTATCGACCTGCCCGATCACCGCCGACATCGATTGGGTGGCATCGCGCACGCCTTCGATAATGTGGCCAACCGCGCCGGTCTTGTCGCGGATCGAGGCGAGCGCCTTCGAGGTCTGCGCCGCCAGCGTCTTCACCTCCTGCGCTACCACCGCGAAGCCGCGGCCGGCCTCGCCCGCGCGCGCCGCCTCGATGGTGGCGTTGAGCGCGAGCAGGTTGGTCTGCGCGGCAATGGCCTGGATCATGCCGGCCACCGCATCGATCTCGCCGACGCTGGCGACCAAGCCGTCCGCATTGGCGACCGCGACGTCGGCGCGGCGGGTCGCCTCCACCACCACCTTTGCAGCATTGGCGAGCTGGGTGTCGATGGCGCTCATGGCGGCCGACAATTCGTCGATGGCCGAGGATACCGTGACGGCCACATGCGTGCTGTCCTCGGCCACCACCGCAGCCGCGCCGGCCGAGCGCCCGGATTCCTCGGCGATGGCGCGCATCGAACCGGCCGAACCGTCGAGCTGGCTGGCGGACGTGGCAAGCGCGGCCACCACGCTGAGGATCTTGCTCTCGAAGGCGCCGGCGAGCCGCTCCAGCGCGGCGTGCTTTTCCGCCGCCGCCTGCTCGCGCGCGCGGGCGCGTTGCGCCTGCGCCTCGCGCAAGGCCACGCCGTTGTCGCGAAACACCGACACCGCGCGCGCCATGACGCCAACCTCGTCGCTGCGCTTGAGTCCCTCGATCGGCACGTCGAACGCGCCCTGCGCGATCTGGCGCGAGACCGCGGCCAGCCGCTGCAACGGCCGCGCCACCGTGCGGTGGGTGAGCCACATCGCCAGCACCAGGGTCGCCAGCGTGCCGCCGATCAGCACTGCCAGCAGCATCTCATAGGTCCAGGCCTTGTCGGCGGTCGCCGCGTCCATCGCCGCCTTGCTCTGCCCGCCAAGGATATCGATCAGCCGGTTCATGCTGGTGGCGGCGTCGACCAGCGCTGGGTCGAACTTGAACTCCAGCGTCCAGCGCGCCTTCTCGCGGTCGCCCGCCTTGATCATCGCATAGACATCGTTGGCGATGCCGTTGACCAGATCGAGCCGGCGCAGCATGCCGTTCACGTCATCGCGATGGCCGGGCAGGTATTCCACCACGTCGTTGAGCCAGGCCTTGGCCGCCGCGAACTGGCCGGCGCGCTCGTCGACCGCCTCGCGCATGGTATCGGCATCCTTGGTGCCTGCCATCTTGTAGGTGGCAAGCCCGAGCGCTTCGACCGCGATCTTGGTTTCGGTCAATGTCATCCGCACCGGCTCGACCCGTTGCGTCACCGTTTCGTTGATGCGGTCGATGGCGTGCAGGCTGCGCAGACAGAACCAGTTGGCGGCCGCCGAGAGGATGCCGAGCGCGCCAATCAGCAACACTGCCTTGGCCGCGATCGGCAGGCGAAATCGAAGCGGAGGTAACATTGGAATTCCTGCAATCCGGAAACAAGAGCGATATAGGCGCGATTTCTTCCCGGCGTCTTAATGGACGGGTCACACCACTGTCGTCTTTGTCACAATCCGCGGCGTTAACTTAATCGATCGCGCTTCATTGAACGGCATTCGACGGCGCTAAGCCGCATTTAAGCTTTTGCGTGTAAGAGCGGGAGCAGCGGTCCGGACCGGCACCTTTCTACGTTCGACGGGACAGCGCAGCGGATTGGATCGGCTCAGAGCGGCAACGATCAAAGGCAGTGGGGAGTCGGCATGAACACTCGCGGCACGCACAATGTTCTGTTTCTGGGCAGCGGCAATGCCGCCCGCTCGATCATGGCGGAGGCCATTCTCAATCGTGAAAGCGACGGGGCTTTCCGCGCCTATTCGGCGGGCATACAGCCGGCGGCCGCGCTCGACCCGCATGTGACCAACCTGCTCACGCGGCTGGAGTTCGTTACCGAGGGTTTGCGTCCGAAAGACTGGAGCGAACTGACCGGCGACAGCGCGCCGACCTTCGAATTCATTTTCACGGTGTGCGACCGCGCCACGCTGTTGCCGCGCTCGGTGTGGAACGGC
>JAKAMD010000196.1 GCA_021823875.1 Pseudomonadota bacterium
CTATTCGCCGAGGTCCACCGCGTGCTGAAGGCGAACGGCATCTTCGCCCTTTACGACGTCATGAGTGGCGAGGGCGGAGTCTTCAGCTACCCGGTGCCCTGGGCCTCGGACCAAGGGGCGAACTTCATCGAAACGCCCGCCACCTACCGCGCGCTGCTCGCGGCCGAAGGCTTCGATCTGGTCAAGGAACGCAACCGTCGCGATTTCGCGATGGAAACCTACCGCGCGCTGCTGGCCAGAAACGCCCGCGCCGGCGGGCCTTCAAAGTTCGGTTTGCAGATCGTCATGGGCGCGAACGCGGCGCAGAAAGTCGGCAATATGTTCAGCCTGATCGAGCGTGGTGTGATCGTGCCGGTGGAGATGATCTGCCGCCGCGTGGAGATCAATCCGCACGCCGGAAATGTGTAGCGATAGCCGACCGCCATTCTGCCATCACGGCCGGAATGGCGGAAAGCCTTGCTGTTGTCAATGCGTGTTTTGCAGCACGCTGATATAGACACCGGCGATAATGGCCGACGTGATCACGCCCGACACGCAAGCTCCCATCGCCCAGGGCAGGATCATCGCAAACTTGTTGGCGGCGTGCACCTCTTTCTGGGCGACCTTGGCGGTGGTCGGCACGCAGGAGACCCCGGCGATGCCGATCACCGGATTGAAGCTGCGGCCGCTCATCCAATAGACGATGTAGCCGCCGATGATGCCGCCGATGCCGGAGAGCAGAAGCGCTATCATCCCCAGGACCAGCAGCAGGAGCACCTTGGGATTGAGAATGGTGCCGGCCTCGAACAAGACGCCCAGCAGCAGACCGAGGAATAAGGTCGAGCCGTACAGCACGGTGCCGCTGAGGAACTCCACATATTGCTTGATGCCGGATTCGCGGACAACGACGCCGAGGAAAAACGACAGGAACAGCGGCGCCGCCACCGGAAACAACAGGCACAGCAGCGTGCAGATGATGACGGCAAAGGTGATCTTTTCGCCCGCGGTGACGTTGGGGGCTGCTTTCACGTCCATCTTGATGCCGCGCAAATGCTTAGGAATGAGCAAGCGGACCAGATAGGGATAACCGGCATAGGTCAGGCTCAGATAGAGATAGGCCACGATGGTGATCGGCACGAACAGGTCGCGCGCGAGGATCAGCGACGTGTAGAGAACCATCGGCCCGTCGGCACCGCCGACCATGGCGATCGACGCCGCTTCCTTGTAATTAAGTCCCATGGCGACGGCGATCGGGAAGGTCAGCAACGTGCCCAGCTCCGCCATGATCGCAATGATCATGCAACGGATGGGAGCAATCAGCATGTAACCGATATCCGATATCGCGCCGATGCCCATGAATACCAGGCAGGCGATCAGGCCGTTGCTGAATGTGAAAGTGTAGATTGGCTGCAAGAAATCGATCTGCAGCACATCCAGCAGCTTTTCCGGACCGCTCGCGATTGGGTCCACAAAGATCGTACCCATCTCTTTCGCCGAGAGATAGAGAACGGCGCCATTGACCGATGCCATGCCGAGCCCCATCGGGATCATGATGAGCGGCTCGAGCGTTCCCCGGACCCCGAGATAAAGGAGGCCGATACCCAGTGCGATCAGCGCGATGCGCGCAAATGCGATGAGCGGATCGGACGCTATCATCGTCCCGATCCCCTGAAAGACGTGAAGTAAATCGATCCCCGGCATGATCAGCTCGTGCTTTTCGCGTGCGCTTTGGCCGCTGTCGCGTGCGGCCCGTGTTTGGCGCTTTGCCTGGCGGCAGCGCGGCCATTTCGCTTCTGGATGAAGAAGAAAATCAGCTTGATGATCCATGCCGTGAGCAGCGCGATCACCGCGGCCACCGCGTAGACGAAGAGCATCAACTTGAAGGCGCCCCCGAAGGTTTCCATATCGGCTACTCAATAATGATCAACACCTGATCAGGCTCGACCTGATCGCCCTCGGCAACCTTGATCGCGGCGACCTTCCCGTCAACCGGGGCATAAATGGGATTTTCCATTTTCATGGCCTCGAGGATCATGAGCTCGTCCTCGTACTGCACCTGATCTCCCTCTTTCACCAAGATCTTCCAGACCTTCCCCGACAGAGGGGCGGTGACTTCCTCGCTCATCGCGAATTCTCCTTTTCAAGAACCAAGGTTCAAATCCACCCCGGTTGCGCCAAGGATATCTCCTAGCCTGGCATATTCCTATGTGAGGATCGGTGTGTGGATTTCGGCCAAGCCCGGCTGATCACCCCCGAATGATCCGCGGCGTCAGCATCTGATGGCGCGGGCAGATAGATGACGGATTCTGATAGACCGCGCCGGCGAAGCCCTTCAGATAGGCCCGCAGCGCCTTGAGATTGACGATCTCGTCGACGAAGCCGTGCTGGGCGCAATAGGCCGGGCGCGACGTGTCGTAATACTTCTTCGCCATCTCGTTCATCTTGTCGGCGATCGGCTTGAGCGGCTTGCCGGCATCCTTGTCCTTGACGGCCCGGCGGGCAAAGGTCGCAACCGCCGCGGTCTCGCCGTGCATGACGTAGATTTCGGTGGCGGCGGTACCGAGCGTAAAGGCGTTGTGCCGGTTGGCGGTCGGGCCGCCCATGACGTAGTGCGCCGCCGCACTGCCCTTGCGGAGCACCACCAGCATCATCGGTAGGTCAGTCTGCTGGATTGAGTAGATCAGCGACTGGCCGAGGCCGAGCAGTTCGGCCCGTTCGGCGACGTCGCCGACATCGATGCCCGAGGTGTCCTGGAACCAGATGATCGGCACCCGGTCGCGCCCGCACAGCGTCACGAACTCGTTCATCTTGATCAGGCCCTGGCGGTAGAGCTTGCCACCAATGCCCGGGTAGTCGGCGTATTCGGGATAGCCGCGAGGCAGCAGTCCCTGCCGGTTGCCGATCGCGCCGATCAGCATGCCGTCGATCTTGACCAAGCCGGTATAGATTTCTGGCCCGTAGTCGGGGCGAAATTCCATGTGCTCGCTGCCGTCGACCAGGCGGGCGAGGATTTCGTCAAAGACATAGGCCTCTTTCTGATTGGTCGGCAGCAGATGGTAGAGATCGTTGGCCGCAAGCTGCGGCTCCTTCGGCGCGGCGACCTGGAAGAACTTCGGATCGTAAGCAGGAATCATCCGCATATATTCTTTGATGCCGTCGAGGACCTGCGTTTCTTCTTCGAACACGCGCGTAAAAAAGCCGGTCGCGTCGTAATGGGTCTCCACGCTGCCCGGTGGCTTGACGCGCATGTCGCGCGTCTTCGCGATCAGCTCCTCCAGGCCCGCTTCGTCGAAGCCGCCTTTCGGCGACATGCCCGATACAATGCCGACCCCGCCGACCGCCATGTTGGCGTCCTTATGGGCGAGCAGGATGGTGGGACTGATGCTCTGATAGCCGCCGCCGGCCGGATTGGTGCCGTAGATGCCAGCGAGCACCGGAATGCCCATCTGCTCCAGCTCGGCGTGACGGTAGAAGCAGGTGCCGCTGCCGCGGCGGTCGGCGTAGAACTTCTCCTGGTCGGTCATCTTCACGCCGCTGCACTGCACGAGCCAGACCAGCGGGATGTGCAGCCGCTTGGCGATATTGGTCACCCGCAGGATGTTATCCGGCTGCCCGGGAATCCAGGCGCCGGCCAGAACCTTGTTGTCGAAGCCGATGATGACCGCCCAGCGGCCGCCGATCTTGCCGAGACCGTCGACGACGTTGGTGGTGCCCTCCTCGTTCTCTTCCGGATTGTACAGGCTGTGCAGCGGCAGGAAGCTGTCCTTGTCGACCAGATATTCGATACGCTGCCACACCGTCATCGAGCCGCGCTTGTTGATCTCGGCGGCCGGGATGCCGACCTCCTGGCGCGCCTTGCGCAACGCCGCGATCTCGGCCTCGACCGCCTCCAGTTTGGCGCGGCTTTCCTGCGTGCGCGTGATGCGGTTTTCCTTGAGCTCCTTGCCGAAGCCCGGCATCGTCTCAAAATAAGGTCTCATTCACGGCTCCCGCACTTCGCACGTAACCTGCCCGGCATGGCCGGTTGCTTTCATCCCGCGTTATTCCCGGTTCGGCGTAAAGCCGCAGGCCATGCCGGAAATGATGATCTTCTGGACGTTGGAGGTGCCTTCGACCACTTGCAGCGACTTGGCGTCGCGATAAAAACGTTCGGCCGGAAATTCGGTCGAGAAGCCGTAGCTGCCGTAAATCTTCATGCACTCGTTCGCCGCATGCACCGCCGCTTCCGAGGCGGCGAGCTTGGCGACCGAGGTTTCGTACTGGCTCGGCTTGCCCTGATCCTTCAGCCAGGCGGCGCGATAGACCAGCATCTGCGCGGCCTGATGCTCGACCACCATCTCGGCGATCTGCGCCTGGATCATCTGATGCTGGGAGATCGGCTTGCCGAACTGGGTGCGCTCATTGGCATATTTGATGGCGAGATCGAGCACACCACCGGCGACGCCGAGCGCACCGGCTGCGCAGCCGAGCCGCGTCTGATTGAGCTGCCACATGCAGATCTGGAAGCCTTGGCCAACTTGGCCGAGCACGTTCTCCTTCGGCACCTGCATACCTTCGAACACGAATTCGCCGGTCGGCGCGCAGTGCAGGCCGAGCTTGGTCTCGATCGGGCGCGCGGTGCATCCCTTCATCTTCTTCGGCTCGATGATGAAGGCGGTCATGCCCTTGTTGCCCTTCGACCGGTCGGTGTAGGCGTAGAGCAATCCGGCATTGCCGACGTGCGCCTGTGAGATCCACATCTTATTGCCATGGATTTCGAAGTGGTCGCCCTTGTCGATGGCGTGCGTCTTCATGCTGGCCACGTCGGAGCCGGTGTTGGGCTCGGTCATGGCGAAGAACCCGAGCTGCGTGCCGGCGATCCAGCCGGGCACGTATTTCTTTTTCTGTTCCGCTGTGCCGAACTTGGTGACGGTGAGCGAGGGACCTAAGTTCTGCATGTTGAAGGGCAAGCGCCACGAGGCCGAGACCTTGGCGATCTGTTCAGCCATCAGCACCGATTCCATGAATCCCATGCCGCTGCCGCCGAGTTCTTCCGGCAAGGCGCAGGAGAAGAAGCCGAGCTCGCCCATCTTGGCGACGCGTTCCGGCTTGAAGGCGTGCTGCCGCTCTTCCTCTTCCAGCGTCGGCGCGATCTCTTCCGCCGCAAATCGCTTGGCGATGTCTTGAATCAGCTGCTGTTCTTCATTCAGCTCGAAATTCATAGCTGCCCCGTTTCGCGCCCGCGCATGGGGCGCCTCCTGGATATTGACTCGTTACCGCCTCATATAGCCATTTAATCCTAGTCGGTCCGCCTTCCCTTGTGAATAGGCCGGCCATGCCTCGCCAGCGCATCTTAAGTAAACCCACGCTCGGCAGGGCGGCTTGACTTCAATCAACGCGATACACCGCTATTTCGTGGTTCCGTTCCATTCTCAGAAGCGGAGTTGCTCGCCGCGCGCGAACGCAACCGCGAGCTCGTCGCGTGCCTGGGGCACCGGCCGGACGACCAAACGGCGTGTGCTGCGCGGTTTTGCATCTTGGTAGCACCGGCAAAGCGCAAGCAATTGGATGCCGGCACATACCGTGCGGCGCCTTACGCCTTGAACAATACGAATTGCGTCAAGCTGCCGGCGCGGGAAACGTCAGCCCGTCCACGCATGCGTGCTCTGGACTTGCCGGGCCCAGTTCGACTGCTGTCGCGTGACAGCCGGACAACAACGCCGAAGCCGCGCCCGCCTATCGCGCCGAGGATTTAGCCGCGGCAATCGCGCTCCAGATCCGCGGCGGCGTTGCCGGCATGTCGAAATGTGCGACGCCAGCTGAACGCAAAGCATCGAGCACCGCGTTAAAGCAGGCGGGTGTTGCGCCGGTCGTGCCGGCCTCCCCGACGCCCTTGGCGCCGAGTGGATTGCTCGGGCTGGGGACGCTGCAATTGACTACGGTCAAAGCCGGCAGCCAATCCGCGCGCGGCATGCAGTAGTCCATGAAGCTGCCGGTGAGCAATTGGCCGTCGCCAATGTCATACTGGCAATTCTCGCCGAACACCTGGCCCGCGGCCTGCATGATGCCGCCGTGAATCTGGCCGCCGGCCAGCGTCGGGTTGATGGCGTTGCCGATGTCGTCGACCGCGGTATAGCGCACCACCGTGACCGCGCCGGTATCGGGATCGATCTCGATCTCGACCACATGGGCGCCGCTCGGAAAGGCGCGCGAAATGTCGCGCGCGGCGATGGTATCGAGCGGATGCGGCGTCTGCTGCGCATGCCGTTCGACGATTTCGGTCATCGTGATCGAACGATCCGTGCCCGCGATGGTGAACACGCCGGTGGAAAACTCCAGATCGTCTGCGTTCGCTTCCAGGGCCTCGGCCGCCAGGCGCTTGGCCTTTTCGATCACGACTTCGGCGGCGACCTTGAAGGCGCTGCCCTGCGACATGCCGGAGCGCGATCCAATCGAGGGATTGCCGTGCAAAACCGGCCCATCCGGATCGCCGGCATGCGAGATCACGCGCTCGACCGGAACGCCGAGCCAACTCGCGACCAATTCGGGAAACACGGTCTCGTGCCCCTGCCCGCTCGACCCCGCCACATTGTGCAGAATGATGTTACCGTCGCGGTCAAACAGAACTGCCACTTCGTCCTGCTTGGCATGCCCGCCGCCCGACGGCTCGATGAACAAGCCGCAGCCGATGCCGCGCAATTTGCCTTTCTTGCGCGACTGCCGCCGCCGCGCGTTGAAGCCCT
>JAKAMD010000197.1 GCA_021823875.1 Pseudomonadota bacterium
TTGTCGACCACTGCTGCTACGCATGGAACACCCTCGTCGACCAGCCATGGAAAATCATGTCGATCGCCCGCAGGGACTGGGCAACCATCGGTCAACCATTGTGAGGATTGGTATCAGACCGCAGCGCCACTATTACCAGCCGCGCCATTATCGTTCGTATGAGCCGCTG
This sequence comes from Pseudomonadota bacterium, assembly GCA_021823875.1. Lineage (GTDB taxonomy): Bacteria > Pseudomonadota > Alphaproteobacteria > Rhizobiales > Xanthobacteraceae > Pseudolabrys. The sequence goes on from JAKAMD010000197.1 coordinate 170, forward strand.
AGTTATTACGAGGAGCCGCGCTATATCGAGCGTGTCGACCGGCCGCGCCACTATGCCGACCTTAACCATTGCCGGCGGGTGCCGCTGCGGGTGATCGATGCGCACGACCGTGTTGTCTCGATCGTAGTTTGGCGTTGCGAAGGGCCGGTGGCACGCAGCGAGCGTCGCCGGGTCTCATTGGTTGCGTTGCCGCCGCGCCGTCCATAGCGCGGCGATGCGCGCGCGAAATGCTTTCGGCTTTTCGGCGAACAGGCGGCTGGCGAGACGCGAGGCATTGTTGAGATGCATGGCGCGGCGCGCTTCGATGGCCGGCACCAGCCGCGAACGCCAGGGCGCTACCGGCTGGTGCGGCGCCATCATATTGGTCAACACCGCGAGATCCTGACAGGCGCCGAGCTGGTTGCGCAGGCGTTGCGCTTCCTCCGCCCATAGCTGGCCGAGCCGTGGCCACAACGGTTCGATCAGATCCATTTGATGGCGATGTTCGACCACGCGCCGGCGCAAGTCGTGCAGATGCTCCGGCTCGCAAGCATGCCAGTCCTCGGGGACAAGTTGGCGGGCGCGTCGATAGGTGGCGGTGAGGGCGTCGGCGATGGTGTCGAATTCGATTTCGCGCAGCGGCCAGCGTTCGAGCGAAAGATCGGCGAAGTCGAGATACTGCGTCAGCCTTTCGCGCATCTCGGGCGTGAAGCCGGTCTTCTCGGCGGCATCGCGGAGTTCCGTCAGCCGGCGATGAATCGTTTTCAGCGAGGTGGGCGAGATCGTCACCTTGCCCTTGCCCAAGTTGCCCTTGCCCAAATCGGCCAGCGCATCGAGCGCCGACTGGACGTCGCGCGCGCCGGCCAGTTCCCGCATCAGCGCGCGCGCCTCTCGGCGCATCTGGTCGGCCGGCTCGCCGAGCGGACCGACCAGCAGGCGCATCAGGGCGCGCCAGCGCTTGAGCGCCTTGCGCAGATCGTGCACGGCCTCGGCATCGCTTGATTGGGGGTCGGTCAGGGCTTTGCGGGCGTCAGCGATGATCGCATGGCCGGCGGTCGCCAAACCGTCGCCGAAACCTTGCCTGTTTTTCCCGGTCCCCCCTGCCATGGCCGGCTTTTCTCCAAATTTCATGACAGGTCGATGAAAAACCAGGGATTTCGCTCTTCCCATCGGGGCTTGCGGTTGCTACATAACCGCCGACCAAAGCGGGCTTACCCCGCGTATCGCATTTTGGCCAGAGCGCAGGCGGCGCGGATCGCCCCTCGGGGACCCCCGAACGCTCGGTTGAATGGCGGAATTGGATGAATATCGCGGTGCCCATGGCGCAAGCCGTGGTCGTCGAAAGGCGGTTTATCGGTGGTTGAACAGCTGCGGCTCTACGCCGGGCTGGGAAGCCAACGGCAGGCCGGCAAACGTGGCGATGCGGAGGGCTTAAATGTCTTACCCGCATCGCGCGTATCGTGATAACGGATTGGCGCGGGGTGGAGCAGCCCGGTAGCTCGTCAGGCTCATAACCTGAAGGTCGTAGGTTCAAATCCTACCCCCGCAACCAACTCGCCGGCCGGTGAAAACTGGCCAAAATCTCTAGCGATTTCAACGCTACCGACCGACGCACCTCCCTGCGTCCGGGCCCTGTGTCACAGGGTCCGGACACAGCCGGAGGAGTAACCATGGGGCGGTCGGCCTTCGTCGTCAGGCGCGAGGGGCGCTACCTGTTCAGAACGCGCTGGCCACGCTGCCTGTCGCCGGTCTTCGGCGCGGAGTCGGTCCGCATCGCGCTGGGCACCGCCGCCTATCCGGTGGCTTTGCGCCGGGCCTCCAGGATCGCTTCCTGGCTGATGCGCTTGAAAGCCGCACAAACACGCGAGCAGGTGCTCGGCGAACTCTATCCGCTCCTGCGCGGCATGGCAGTTCGGCCGGTCCAGACCATGCCCGTCCCGTCGGGCACGATCGTAGCCGACAGCGGGAACCGTCCAACCAAAATGCCCATCACCGCATGACCTGCCTCGTGATATGCGGTGTCGGTAAGTGTGCGGTCCTGTGTCTCTTTTTCTGAAGCCATCTGCCACGTTCTATCCAGTTCGCCTGCGTCGCGCCACTATCTGAAATTTCTCGCCTTTGCCTTCAGTGTGTCGATGTCCAGGTAGGCTTACGAGAAGATCTCCCAACGCGACTTGCTAAAAGCGGAACTTCGGTAGCGTGAAAGGGCGAAATAATGCGGGGACCCGTCGGTAATCGTTACCCCTCTAACCCCGGGCGCGCTTTAGTTGCTTCCGCGTGGCGTCGCTACTCGGTCAACGAGTCATTCGCGGCGGAGCGCTGAAAGACTTCCATAAAGATTGCAGAGGAAAACTTCGGCACGGTGACCGTGCTCGTGCGGCAGCCCCCTCCCGTTCTTGCCGGAACGCAGGGGCTTTGAGATGTCCGCTAAACGCCGTAATGAAAACTCGTTTAGAAATTAGACTTTATTAATGGGTGGAGCGCGCACGATGTAGAGTCGAGATGTTCCATAATGGACGTTATGCGGGGATTTACCCAGAGACGCGCGCTGAAAATCTCTCCCACGCGGTGAGCGGTTGACTGCGGATCTCAACGTCGCGCTGATAGATCTCGTCGCGCAGAAATGCCACCTCGGCTTCGTGCAGCTCTTCTCCGACATCAATGTGCCACGCCCGGGGTGATCCGTCCGAGCCGTCGCTCCAGCGATAGCCTCGGCGTTTGAGTTCGTCTTTCAGTTCAAACGGGGAGTGTTCCGCCCAGACGCGCAGTGTCTTACGGCGGGCATGCGCAAGTAGGACGGCCAAGGTTGCTGCCTCGGTGCCTGGCAACGGTCGGGCGAGGAGCTCGACGAGGGCGTGGCAGTCATCGACCGCACGGTGTGCCTCATGGAACAGGCCGATTTCAGCGAGCAGATAGCCGAGCTTGGCGCCGGTGAAGCCATTATGCTTCCAGTTGATCTCTTTCATCGAGCAGGCCCAGGGCTTGTGCTGGAAGATCGGCCAGGCGCGCTCGGCAAATTTCCGATCGAAGTTGGCATTGTGGGCAATGATGATGTTGGCGGCGGCGACGAACGATTTGACAGCCGTTGGATCGATAGTGTGTCCGAGCACCATCTCGTCGGTGATGCCGGTGAGTTTTGTCACCTCCGCTGGGATTGGGATGGATGGCTGATGGAATGACTGGAAGAGCCCGCTCACACCGGTGATCTCGTCGGCGGCCGAGTAGCGGAATGCGACCATCCCGAGTTCAATAACTTCGTCTGTGGTGTGGTCGAGACCTGTCGTCTCGACGTCGATGATGACACCGATCCTGCCAGAGTAGTCCACCGGGGTCGGCGTTGTTGGACGAGGTACAAGCCGGCGCAGGACCCTGAAATCCCCACAGCCTTCAAGCTGGCGTGCAAGATCTTCCAGATCGTGATGCGGATACTGGGGCATGTGCCAAACTCTTGTGACTGAGCTATCTAACGCATTTGTTGATCTAAGTGATGAGGAGTGGTCACGCTTCGGCGCTGCCTGGGGCCGCGGCATCGAGGATCGCGCTGAGCGACTGGCCGTCGCCGGCGTCGACAGGGCGGTCGCGGTCGCCCGACATTGCTTCGGCTAGCGGTTCCTGACCGAACGGCGATTCAATCGTGCGGGTCGTGCCCAGTGGCACGCGGGCCATTACCGCCGCGATCTCGGCTTGGTCGAGATAACCGTTTGCAATGAGCGCTTCGGCCAGCGCGTCGAGTGAGGCGCGGTTGGCAGTCAGTAGTTCCTTGGCGGCCGCGTAGGCCTTATCCAGGGTGGCGCTGACAGCCCCCCGCAGGTCACGGTGCAGAACAAGGTCATGGGCGCTGCCGGGAGCCATCCAGACCAGACCGGAGGCGCCGAGCCCGTATGACGACTCAAGTCGCAGGGCGAGCAGGGTCGCACGGCCAAGATCGCTGTCTTCGCTGCCGCCAGCGCCGGCTGTCGTATCGCCGTAGACGAGCTCCTCGGCGGCCCGTCCGGCGAGCAGCGCGACCAGGTATTGCTCCAGATGCGAGCGCGTCAGCGCCTGCATCTCGCCAAATTCAGCCTGCGTCAGGCCCCCGGCGGCATTGATGGTAAGCGCGACCGGGTCGGCGACACCCAGCACCAGATTAGCGATGGCATGACCAGCCTCGTGGTAACCGATACGCTGCCGAATCGCGGGCGGTAGGTCGGGCGCGCCGCCACGAACGGCTTCGAGCAGCAGGGCCAGGGTGAGGTTGCGACCTTCACGCCGGGCGCGCCCACGCGCCTCGCGGACCCAGCGCTCGACGTCGGCGCCGGTGCGGCCGCGGGCGGCGAGGGCGGCGGCGCGCAGGTCGACGCCTTGCAGATCATCGCCAAGGTGACTGCGGAAAATACCGACCAACGCCGGCACGTCGGGTAGGGGGATTTCGATACGGCGATCGAGTCGGCCGGCGCGGACCAGGGCGGCATCAAGACGATCGGGATTATTGCAGGCCGCAATCACGACCACGCCTTCCCGGCGCTCGAAACCATCCAATTCCTCAAGCAAGCAGTTGGTGATCGCGGTCCACCAGTCTTCGTTCCATTTGCCGCTACCGCGGGCCGGGATCGTATCGATCTCGTCGATGAAGACGATGCAGGGGGCCTGCTGCCGAGCTTCCGCGAAGGTGCGACGGATGGCCTGCGTGACGGTCCCGAGATGGCCATCCTTATAGCTCTGCCAATCCGCGTAGCTAGTGGCGATGAAGTGAACGCCGGCTTCGAGCGACAGCGCCCTGGCAAAGGAGGTTTTTCCGGTGCCAGGCGCTCCACAGATTAAGAGTGCAGGTGGAAGCGCTCTCCAGGGAAGGCGACCGGCGACATAGGCACGCAGATCGGCGGCAAGATCGAGGCCCCATTGCTTGGCGGCGCCAAGGCCGTACGCTTCCGAGAGGCGAGGACCCGTCGCGGCAAGTCGGTCGGCACCGCCGAGAATGCGTTCAAGCCTGGCCAGCGATCGCTCCGCGCCGAGATCGGCACGGACGGCAAGGTTTAGCGCGTCCAGCGTGACGCGCGAAGCAAGCGCCTCGTCGACCCGCCCAGGATGCCGCCCGGTGACCGCCGCAATCACCTCGGCAATGGCGCCGGCATCGAGCCGCGGCACGGCGATCCTGACGTCTGCAAGCCGTACGAGGTCGCACGGCAGCAGCCGGTCGGCATCCACCGAGACGCCGACGATGGCGCAGCGGCGCTGCACCGCGGCGGCAATTTCGGCATTGCCGTTGCCGTGTTTGGTCGCCTTGCCGTCATCCGGATCGCGGAAGAAGGCGACTGTCCCGGGTGCCGCGACGGTCGACGTGCCCGCCCGCAGATCGGCGCCGTCCATGATAGCGCCAATGCCGATGATCTCATGACGCAATAGGTGGGCGACTGGCGCGACCAAGTCGGTCGTGGGCACCTCGACGATGGTGGCGCTATCGCTGTCCTGCAGCCGTGCGAGCCCAGGCCGATTGTCGTTCAGGGCGCGGCCGAGCAACACGGCCGCGGCCACGTCGAGCGGGCGCAGGACCTGGGCGGCATCGTCGGTGAGAACGTCAGCCGGCTCATCGCCATCGAGCGACAGCGCGAGCTGATGCGACTGCTTTGGGAGGGCGGTGAGATTATGCCCGGCGGTAGGCTTGTTAGTGCGGCGCAGAGCGTCGATCAGCGCCTCGGCAATAGGGGAGGGCGAGGCGGCGAGCATCCGCACGCGCGTGAGCTTCTCGGTGGTCGTGCTCACGGCCCGACCTCCACCACCAGCGCCGGGTCGAAGGCGGGGTTTTCGTGGCCGTAGCCGTGCGGGTTGCAGATGATGCGCGTGGCGCCGACCAGGTAGTCGAATGACGTATGAACGTGGCCGTGCACCCACAACGCGGGCCCGCCGGCGTCGATCACCGCCGTCAGATCGGAGACGAAGGCGGCTGACAGGAGATCGGCGGCGTAGCGCGGATGCAGCGAACGGGGGTGGGGGGCATGGTGTGTCACCACGACGGTCGGGCCCTCATGCGGCTGGGCCAGCTTGGCCATGATGTACGCACGCGATTGCCGGTGCAAGAGCAGCGCTTCCTGCGGACGGAAGCGCTGCCATTCCGGCTGTTTTTGCCAGGAAATGCGGCGGTGATCGTTGAGCCCGTCGCGTGCCGCCTGCATGGCCAGGGGCAAGCTAGCCTCCCCGTAAAGCGCGTAGTCGGTCCATAAGGTGGCGCCGACGAAGCGCACGCCGCCGAGGAAGATGCAGTCGTTTTCCAGCAGGTGAACGCCGTAGAGCGGCGCCACGGTGTGGGCCTGGGCGAGTTCATCCGGCAGGCAGCGGCGGTAGTACTCGTGGTTGCCCAGCACCGCGACGATCGGCACTTGCATGGGTACGATTTGGCGGAGCGAGGCAAAAGCTCGCTCAGCGCCTTCGCAGGTGTCGCCGGCGACGACGACGGCATCGACGTCCGGCGCCACTTTGATCGGCTTGATCGGCGCCACGTCGGCGTGAAGATCGCTGAAGATCTGCAAGCGCATCTCACGCGCTCCTCAGCTTGCGATCAAACCGCCGAGTGGGTTC
>JAKAMD010000198.1 GCA_021823875.1 Pseudomonadota bacterium
GTCGGCAGGTAGGCAAAGTAATTACCCTTGGCGAGCAACCGCTCGAACACCAGCGTCGGCCGACGGTATCGCGCGGCAGCCCGGGCCTTGTGGATCGAAATTTCAATTGACGCGTATTGGCAATTATCCATGCGTTCAAAATAGACGAGATCGCCGTGCGGATCGACCACGGTAATGCACATCGCATTCCAATTGCGTTTCTTGGCTTCGGCTTCGGCGGCGGCGGCCACTTTTTTGGCCGTTTGCAGATCGATCGGCGCTCCGTAAGGCGGAGGATTCAGCTCCGCGGGCACTTTTTCGTTCGGATTGTTCGGGTCGGCCGGGACCTGAGCAAAGGCGCTGGTGCTTGCCAAGAGCGCAAAACCCAAGGCGACCGCCATTAATGTCGAACGCTGCATATGTTTCTCCCCCTTCTTTTGAATTGGGCCAAAGACGAATTGCTTCGGCACAGAGTCGTTGAACGGATTGAATCTAGCTGACAGGCGAAGTCGCGCCTAGGGGAGGTGCTCCCCTCGGTGAAATCACGGCTCTCCGGTTGCGCCCCCCCATCGCAAACGACCGCGTATGGCTCCCGGCGGAAATTCCATTCGCGCCAGTCAATGTTTGCTTTCAGGGGGCATATGGACATGGAGCGCCAGCGGCAGGCTGATGCCGAGCCCGATGGCGAGCGCCGTGACGCTCACCAGCACGTGGCTACCAAGATAATCCGGCAGCGGGCCCATGCTCGGCAAGACGCGCGTCGATCGTCATCGGGGCGATCTTCGCGCGCATGCGGTGGGCAAGCAGCCCGCGAAGTTCGGTTTGCATGCCATGGGGGAGAGCGGCTAGTTTGCCGCCGCGAATTGGGGGAAACAGTGGCTCAAGCAGGTACGGCAACGCCGGCGGTGGCGCTGGACGACGTGCAGGTGGCGTTTCGGTTGGCCGGCGGCGGGACCTATACCGCGGTCGAGCGCGCGAGCTTGCGCGTGGCCGACGGCGAGTTCGTCGCCATCGTCGGGCCGACCGGCTGCGGCAAGTCGACCTTGCTCAATATTGCCGCCGGGCTGCTGGCGCCCGCCGCCGGCACTGTTGATATTTTCGGCGCGCCGCTGACTACGCTCAACCGGCAGGCCGGCTATCTGTTCCAGGCCGATGCGTTGTTCCCCTGGAAGACAGCGCTGGAGAATGTCGCCATCGGGCTCGAGACGGCGGGCACGCCGGTGAGCGAGGCGCGTCCGCGCGCGCACGAATGGCTGAAGCGCGTCGGGCTCGGCGCCTTCGGCGACCGCTATCCGCACATGCTGTCCGGCGGCCAGCGCAAGCGCGTCGGGCTGGCGCAGGTGCTGATCCGCGATCCCAAGATTCTCTTGATGGACGAGCCGTTCGGCCCGCTCGATGCGCAGACCCGGCAGATCATGGGCAACCTGCTGCTCGACCTGTGGAACGCCGACCGCAAGGCGGTGCTGTTCGTCACCCACGACCTGGAGGAGGCGATCGCGCTCTCCGACCGGGTGGTGATCATGTCGGCGGGACCGGCCGCCCACATCATCGGTGACTGGCAGGTGCCGCTCAAACGGCCGCGCGATATTTCGGAAGTAAAACTCGACGAGGCCTTCCACGACCTGCACCGCGACATCTGGCACAAGCTCAAGGCCGAGGTGGTCAAGGGCTACGCCATGACGGAGGGTGCGTGATGTCGCGTGTGAGCCTTCTCAGCCTGCAAATTCTAGTCGCGATCGTCACGCTCGCGCTGTGGTACGTGCTGTCAAGCTATCCGATCTTCGGCCACGTGGTGCTGCCGCCGTTCTTCTTCTCCAACCCGATCGACGTCGGCAATCAGGTTGTCGCCTGGTTCGCCAGCGGCGTGATCTGGAAGCATCTGTGGGTGACGCTGGAGGAATCGATCCTCGCCTTCATCATCGGTTCGATCGGCGGCGTCGGCGTCGGTTTCTGGTTTGCGCGCCAGCCGCGCACCGCCGCGGTGTTCGATCCTTACGTGAAAATGGTCAATGCGCTGCCGCGCGTGGTGCTGGCGCCGATCTTCACGCTCTGGCTCGGCCTCGGCATCTGGTCGAAGGTGGCGCTCGGCGTGACGCTTGTGTTCTTCATCGTGTTTTTCAACGTCTATCAAGGCGTCAAGGAAGTCTCGCCCACCGTGCTCGCCAATGCGCGCATGCTCGGCATGAACGAGCGGCAGCTGATGCGCCACGTCTATTGGCCCTCGGCGCTGTCCTGGATGTTCTCCTCACTGCATACCTCGGTGGGATTCGCCGTGGTGGGCGCGGTGGTGGGCGAATATCTCGGCTCGGCGGCCGGCCTCGGCTATTTGATCCAGCAGGCGGAAGGCGTGTTCGACGTCGCCGGCGTGTTCGCCGGCATGTTCGTGCTGGCCGCCTTCGTGATCGTGATCGACGCCGTCGTCAGCCTGATCGAGAAACGCCTCTTGGTCTGGCGGCCGGAGGTGACCGGAAGCCAAGCCTAACTGTTTGGCGGCTTTGGATCATCCCGATGAACGAGATTAATCAACCTCTGCTTCCGCCGACCGTCCGGTCAGCGCTGCATGATCGCTGCCGGGAACGGGTCACATTCGGCGCTTCCGTCGATCCGGGGCAGGCGGGGGTGTTGGCTCGGGTTATCGATCGCATGCTTGAGTCGCCTACAGCGCGCGATCTGTCGCAACAATTTTTCGACGAAGGTGGCGCGGCCGTCGTAAACATCGTTGACCAGGCGACTGAAAGCGCCGACCTGACCCGACCAGATGCGCAATGCGAGTGGCGCGACGGTACGGCATACATCTCGCTTCGCGGCACGGACCTGTGCCAGGAGCAAGACCGCATCGGAGAGGCGCTACCTGCAATACTGGCCCACGAAGTCGTTGGCCACGGCTTGTGGCAGGCCCGTGCCGAACGCGAAGGCGTCGGTCAAGCCATGCGTCATCATAAGCTCGAAGAGATACATGCACGACTGGTCGGGTGGCTGGTCGATATCGAGCTCGATGATCATATCAGCAGCGATGCCATGGCTCGTCATTACCTGGACGATCCGGACCGATGGTGGGCTCAGCTCAAATTATGCGCGTCGTACTACGCATTTAAATTCTCGTCCTCAGAAATGTGCGAGGCTCCTGCGACCCTCGTTACTTGTACCGCTGCCGCGCGTAATCGGCGCGATGAGCTCGTTCGCTCGCTGTCGAATTCCCGAAGCTGGCCGGCCGTTGTTGATCACTTTGTCGATTTCCACGGTCTGCCGGAACAAAGGGTGAGTCGAATTCGGCAGCAGTTGGCAGAAGACGAACGGAATGGGTTGCGGCAAGTTGCGAGAGTGGATGCGGTGATTGCCGAGCTCGATCTTTGTGTCGAAAGATTTCGCGCCGAGGCCGACGGCGCGTCCGAGCGCTATCTTCGGCAGGCTGCCGACCATCCGTTATTTGTGAGGCTGTCCGAGGATGTGGCGAGCCTAACACGCAGATTACGCGACAGAGTTGATCAATGCGCACACGATCCGTTTGCGGAGCTTCCGCTCGCGCGTCGTCGAAAAGAAGAACAATGGCGCAATCAGGTCGATTTTGCCGAGCTGCGAGCAATGTATGTCGAAGATCTGCGGCTGCATCCGGAGCATTGGCAGTCTTGAGGGGCACAAGGCAAGTACCCGGTTTTTGCGACCCGGCCTAGCCATGCCGGCGCACTACACTTGAACCTATGTCTACGAGGTGGCGTCACACCGCTGGCTTATTTCGCATCATCACTCGTCGGCGCAGCCACAGAAGCCGCAGCCGAGGTAACCACGACCGAATCGGTCGGCTTCGCCGTGGTCGGCGCGGTGGTCGGCGAATATCTCGGCGTCGCGGCGGGCATGGGCTATCTGATCCAGCAGGCGGAAGGCGTGTTCGACGTCGCTGGCGTGTTCGCCGGCATGTTCGTGCTGGCCGCCTTCGTGATCGTGATCGACGTCGTCGTCAGCCTGATCGAGAAACGCCTCTTGGTCTGGCGGCCGCAAGTGGACGATACGCGGCTCTAGGCAGAGCGCGCGTGCTGGCTTATCGTTCGTGTCGAAACGGCCTCCACAAAGGCCGGATGTTCAAGGGAGGGGCTTCATGTCCATTAAGCTAATCCGTCGGCTTGGCGTCTCGCTGGCCGCGCTGGTGCTGTCGTCGAGCTTCGCGCTGGCGCAGATGCCCAAGGTGACGCTCGCCATCGGCGGCGCTTCCTGTCTGTGCTACCTGCCGACCATGCTCGCCCAACAGCTCGGCGAATTCAAAAAGGCCGGCGTCGACGTCAACGTCGTGCAGTTCAAGGGCGGCTCGGAATCGCTGAAGGCCGTGCTCGGTGGCTCAGCCGACGTCGTTTCCGGCTATTTCGATCATTGCGTCGAGCTCCAGCCCAAGGGGCAGGATTTGCAGTCCTTCGTGGTCTATGATCGCTTCCCCGGCTTCGCGCTGGTGGTCTCGCCCAAGCACACCAACGAGATCAAGTCGGTCAAGGACCTCGCCAACAAGAAAGTCGGCGTATCGGCGCCCGGCTCGTCCACCGACTTCTTCCTCAAGTACATCCTGCACAAGAATGGCATCGATCCGAACTCGGTTGGTGTCATCGGCGTCGGCCTCGGCGCCAGCGCGATTGCGGCCATGGAGCAGGGCCAGATCGACGCGGCGATCATGCTCGACCCGGCGGTGACCGTGCTGTCCGGCAAGTACAAGGACCTGCGTATCCTGAGCGATACGCGCTCGCAGAAGGACACCCTGGCGGTGTTCGGCGGCGAATATCCGGGCGGTGCGCTCTACACCAAGGCAGGCTGGATTGCGGCGCATCCGAAGGAGGCGCAGGCGATGACCAATGCGATCCTGTCCACGCTGAAGTGGATCCATTCGCACTCGGCCGAGGAAATCACCGCCAAGATGCCGCCCGAGTTCACCAAGAACAAGGCGCTCTATATCGCGGCGCTGAAGAATACGATGTCGATGTACTCCAACGACGGCATGATGGATCCCAAGGGCGCCAAGGCGGTGCTCGACGTGTTCGCACAGTCGTCGCCGGCGATCGCCAAGGCGCATATCGACCTGTCGAAGACCTACACCAACAAGTTCGTCGAGGCGGCGAACAAGAAGTAAGGTCTTGGGGCTCGCGCGATGCGGGCCGCAAACACCGCGTCATGGCCGGGCTTGTCCCGGCCATCTGCGTCTTATATGTGCCTCAATACGTGGATGCCGGCGACGAGCGCGGGCATGACGGCCCGGAATCGTGGCGACACATGAACCTCCTCTCCATCCAGTCCCATGTCGCCTACGGGCATGTCGGCAATTCCGCCGCGGTGTTCCCGTTGCAGCGCATGGGCGTGGAGGTGTGGCCGGTCCACACCGTGCAGTTCTCCAACCACACCGGCTACGGGCAATGGCAGGGCCGCGTGTTCGACGGCGACCTGATCCGCGAACTGGTCGGCGGCATCGGGAATCTCGGCTGTCTGGGCGAATGCGACGGCGTGCTGTCGGGCTATGTGGGCGGGGCGGACGTTGGCGCCGCCATTCTGGAGGCGGTGGCGACCGTCAAGCGCGCCAATCCGGCGGCGCAATATTGCTGCGATCCGGTGATTGGCGATGTCGGGCGCGGCGTCTATGTGCACGATGGCATCCCGGAGTTCATGCGCGAGAAGGCGGTGCCGGCCGCCGACGTCATCACGCCCAACCAGTTCGAGCTCGATCATCTCACCGGCGGCGAAAGCCGCACCATGGCGCAGGCTTTCGTCGCCATCGACAAGCTGCACGCGCTGGGGCCGCGCGTCATCCTGGTGACCTCGCTGCACACCAACGAGACGCCGGAGGATGCCATCGATCTCGTGGTCTCCGGCGAGCAGGGCCGCTATCTGCTGCGCACGCCGCGGCTGCCGTCGATGGTGAACGGTGCGGGCGACACCATCGCGGCGCTGTTCTTCGCGCATTATCTGCGCAGCGGTACGATCGACGTGGCGTTGTCGCAATCCGCCTCGGCGGTGTTTGGCGTGCTGGCGAAAAGCGCGGAAGCGGGCTCGCGCGAAATGCTGATGATCGCGGCGCAAGAAGAGATCGTAGCGCCTACTCAAGTGTTCGAGGCGAAGTTTCTCAACACATAAGCTACGGGCATGCAGCGCATCGCGTAAATTGATGGTCGGCGACCTTGCCCGCGGCGGCGAACCCGGCACACTGGCGCACCATTCATCGCGACCGGGTCTTTGCCATGAAACGTCGTTTCGTCACCCTCGATGTCTTCACCGACCGGCGCTTTGCCGGCAACCCGTTGGCGGTCGTGCTTGACGGGGAGGGACTCGATACGGCCGCCATGCAGGCGGTCGCGCGCGAGTTCAACCTGTCGGAAACAGTGTTCGTCTCGCCACCGCGGCAGGCGGCGCACCGCGCCCGCGTGCGCATCTTCACGCCCAAGCGCGAGCTCGACTTTGCCGGACACCCGATCGTCGGCACGGCGGTATTGCTGGGTTGCCTCGACGGCGGCGCCGACGAATGCGCCCTGGTGCTGGAGGCCAAAATCGGGCCGGTGCCGTGCCGGGTGACGCCCGGCGCCGAAGGCGGCGAGGCCTCCTTCGCGCTGCCCCAACTGCCGGCCGAGGTCGGTGCGCCGCCGCCCAACGAGACGCTTGCCGCCGCGCTCGGCCTTGCGGTCGACGACATCGGCTTTGGCGGCTTCACGCCGAGTTGCCGGTCGACCGGGCTCGGCTTCACCT
>JAKAMD010000199.1 GCA_021823875.1 Pseudomonadota bacterium
ACACGCTCTACGCATTGCCCATGATGATCGTGTCGGTGGCGATCTGTAACGTCTATATCTGGTGGCGTTATTTTTGATGCCGCCGCTGCGGAGCGCGCCGCCCGCGCGCTCCGCAAAAGAACAAATTGAATCAAAATCAATAAACGTCCATTAGCCATTGCCACAGGCTGCCGGCGCGACCTAACGCGGCTTTTACCGGCATCCGCTTTGCTCCCCTGAACCTGGCGGCCGCGTTCTTCCGCGCGCCGGCGCATGGGTCAAACGGCTCGAAGATCGGTCCGCGAGCGTCCACAGGATGCGGGGCTTGCAATGAGCAGGCATGGAAAATCGATCGTCGTGGGCATGGCAGCGGGTCTAACCGCTGCTTTTGTACTGCTGGCTGCGCCGCAGACCGCCGGCGCGCAAGGCATCTTCAAAAGCATCTTTGGCGGCATTCAGCCCCGGCTCCAACCGCCCAGCACCCCGACTGATATCCACGCCTACAGCGAACCCATGCCCGTGCTGCCACAGGCGCCCAACCATTCGCCCGACCGCATCGTCTCAAACGGCGGCGGCGCGGCGACCTCTTATTGCGTCCGCACCTGCGACGGCCATTACTTCCCGCTGCAGCCGCATGCCGGCCTAAGCGTCGCGCAAGCCTGCCGCGCCTTCTGTCCGGCGAGCGCGACGCAGGTATATCGCGGCGGCACCATCAACACTGCGGTGACAAGCGAGGGCCGTCGCTATGTCGACCTGCCGAACGCCTTTGCCTATCGCCGGCATCTGGTCGCCGGCTGCACTTGCAACGGCCGCGACGCCTTCGGCCTCGCCCCGCTTGCGCCGCTCAGCGATCCGACGCTCAAGCCCGGCGATGTGGTCGCCACCAGCCAGGGGCTGGTCGCCTTCGCCGGCGGCAAAGGCGCCAACGCCGGCTTCACGCCGGTGCAGAACTATTCGCATTTCTCCAAGAGCTATCGCGATCAATTGTCGGCGATGCGCATCGCTCCGCGGGTCCCCGGAGCGCCGGGCGAGTTCACCCCCGCGACCGCGTCGGCAGCCGATACCCTTACGGCTCAGCTCGAGAGATAGCTGACCACCTCGTCGGCCAGCGACAGCGACGAGGTCAGCCCCGGCGATTCGATGCCGAACAGGTGCACCAGGCCGGGCAGTCCATGCTGCGGCGGCGCTTCAATCATGAAATCGACCTGCGCCTCACCCTGGCCCGTGAGCTTGGGCCGGATGCCGGCATAATCTGGCGCCAGCATGCCGTCACGTAACGTCGACCAATACCGCCGAATGCGGTCATAAAACACATCCGCGCGTCTGGGATCGACTTCGTAATTCTCGCGCTCGATCCATTCCACATCAGGTCCGAAACGCATGCGGCCGGCGAGATCGAGCGTCACATGCACGCCGAGACCACCAGGCATCGGCGTCGGATAGATCAGCCGCGAAAACACCGGCTTGCCGGTGTAGGCGAAGTAATTGCCCTTGGCCATGACCAGACGCGGCACGCGCTCTGCCGGATAGTCCTCAATGGTGCGCGCGACGGCCTGCGCGCTTAAGCCCGCGCAATTGACCAGCGCATCGAAGGACATCTCACTCGCCTCGCTGCCGCCGAAGGAGACCTGCCATTGACCGTCCTTACGCCGGGCGCCTTGCACCGGCGTGTTGAAGGCGATCATGCCGCCGGCATCCTCCAGATCGCCCTGCAAGGCCAGCATGTAGCCGTGGCCGTCGAGGATGCCGGTCTCGGGCGAATGCAAGGCGCCGATGCAGGACAAGGCCGGCTCCAGCGCGCGCGCCGCATGGCCATCAATCACCTCAAGGCCTTCGACGCCATTGGTGCGACCCTGCGCGGCAATGGACTCGACCTTGGCGAGTTCGGCCTCATCGGTGGCGACGATCAGCTTGCCGTATTTGCGATGCGCCACACCGTGCGCAGCGCAGAAGTCGTACAGCATGCGGCGCCCGCGCACGCAGTTGCGCGCGCGCACCGAGCCGGTCGGGTAATAAAGCCCGCCGTGGATCACTTCGCTGTTGCGCGAGGAAATGCCGGTGCCGATGGCGCCAGCCTTCTCGGCCAGCACCACCTCGTGGTCCTTGCGCGCGGCGGCGCGCGCCACCGCCAGCCCCACCACGCCCGCCCCAACGACCAGAACCTGCATGCGATTTTCTGTCTCGACCGAAGTTCCGCCAATGAAGCATTCCGTGCGCCCAAGTCAAACCATCTTTTATTCATGAATCGCGATCATGAAGGCGGCCGGGAGCGGCTTTTAACACTTATCGGCGAACGGCCTTGACCCGGTAGGCCCCTCGGGCAAAGTCGCTCACCGAATCTCCGGCAAAGGCGGGTCTTGCGATGCGGAAACCGGCATTGAAATGGGCGGCAGTGCTGCTGATCGCGGTGATGGCGGGACCGGCCATGGCCGCGCGTTGCCGCAACACCGGCAGCTTCGAGCGCTGGCTCGACGGCTTCAAGAAGGACGCGCTGGCGCAGGGCATCTCGCCGCGCGTCTTGGCGGAAGCCGCCCCCGAACTCGTTTTCGATCCGGCCATCATCCGCCGCGACCAGGGCCAGGCGGTGTTCAACCTCACCTTCCTACAGTTCTCCGACCGGCTGGTCGGCGGCTATCGCGTGCCGCGCGGGATCGAGGAGATCAAGAAACACCGCGCGCTGTTCGCCAGGATCGAGAGCAAATACGGCGTGCCGGGCGCCGTGCTCACAGCCTTCTGGGGGCTGGAGAGCGACTTCGGCGGCATTTTCGGCAATTACAAGATCCTGACCGCGCTGACCACGCTCGCCTATGATTGCCGGCGCGGCGATTATTTCCGTCCCGAGCTGATGGACGCGCTCAAGATCATCCAGCGC
Organism: Pseudomonadota bacterium; assembly: GCA_021823875.1. Classification (GTDB taxonomy): domain Bacteria; phylum Pseudomonadota; class Alphaproteobacteria; order Rhizobiales; family Xanthobacteraceae; genus Pseudolabrys. Next base: position 2,852 of record JAKAMD010000199.1, read on the forward strand.
GGCGACCAACGTGTGCCCGAAATGATCGGGAGCTGGGCAGGCGAGTTCGGCGGCATGCAGTTCACCGCCTCGCGCTATCTCAAATACGGCGTCGACTTTGATGGCGACGGCCGCATCGACATCATCCACAGTACCGCCGACACGCTCGCCTCCGCCGCCAATTATCTGGTCGATCTCGGCTGGCAGCGCGGCCAGCCCTGGCTGCAGGAAGTGCGGGTGCCGCGGCAACTGTCCTGGCAGGAAGCCGACCTCAATATCCAGCACCCGGTTTCGCTATGGGCGAAATGGGGCGTGCGCGCCGCCCATGGCCAGTTGCCACACGAGGACCTTCCGGCCGCGCTGATCCTGCCGATGGGACGGCACGGACCGGCCTTCCTCGCCTATCCGAACTTCAAGGTGTTCCTCGGCTGGAATTCCTCCTTCGTCTATTCCACCACGGTCGCCTATTTCGCCACGCGTCTGGCCGGCGCGCCGGTGGTCGACCATTCCGCCGCCAAGACGGTCCAGGCGCTTTCGACTCCGCAGATGATGGAATTGCAGAGTCTGCTCAAAAAGCACGGCTATGACATCGGCGAGGTCGACGGCAAGATCGGCAATGCCACGCGCGAAGCGGTGAAGAAGGCGCAGATCAAGGTCGGCCTGCCGGCCGATTCCTATCCGACCGCCGATCTGCTGGCGCGGCTGCGCGGGAGTTGAATACAGCGAAGCGCGGAATTGGTTTCGGGGCCGACTGTCGCGGCGCAAGGGGGACCATCGCCCGGGGCACCACCATGATACCGCCCCTTGCGATTTCCATTTTTTCTCACCATTCATAAAATATCAAGTTCCCGCGGCCCGCCGAAATCGCACCGAAGGGTAATCGGTTCCGCCAATGCGCAGTTTCGTTGTCATACTCCTGACATTTGCGATGGCCTCGGGCCTTGCCAGCGCCGAAGATTTGCGCGCCACACCGACCGGCAGCCAAATCGAAAAATTGCAGGCAGACCAGATCGATATCGAATATGTCGAGTCGGCTTCGCCGGAGATGCGGCCGGTCTATGATCTCGTCAAAAAAGCCGAGGTGCTGGAAAAGATCAGGAGCATGCTGGTTGATCTGCGCCTGCCGCGCCGCCTGCTGCTGAAGATGCGCAGCTGCGAGGGCAAGGACGACGCCTGGTATGACGAAGCCGGCGTGACCGTATGCTACGAGTTCGTCGACCAGATATGGAAAAAGGTTCCAGAGCGGACCACCCCCGGCGGCATAACGCCGATGGATGCCCTCGTCGGTCCCATCGTCGATGCTTTTCTGCACGAAGCGGGCCACGCCATATTCGATCTTTGGAAGGTGCCGATTCTCGGCCGGGAAGAAACTGCCGCGGATTATTTCTCCGCCTACCTCATGCTGCAGTTCAACAAGCAGGAAGCGCACCGACTGATCATGGGCACGGCATACCAATATCTGGAATATGTCAGGTCAAAGAAAGAGGTCACAATTCCGCTGACCAAACTGGCCGACCAACACGAGACGCCGGCGCAGCGCTTGTACAATGTCCTGTGCATCGCCTATGGCTCGGATACGCAGGAATTCGGCGACCTCGTGACCAAAGGCTACCTGCCGAAGGAGCGGGCGGACGATTGCAAAGAGGAATACCAACAGCAAGCTCACGCGTTCGATAAACTGCTCAGCTCCTATTTCGAACCTGGACTGACGCAGACTCTCAATGCACACAAACTGCCTCCAGCCGATCGTCCTCCACCGCGCCGCGGCGCCCGCTGAACCGCGCAGGCGCGCTTACCCCGGCAATTCGCTGTCGAGATGTTTCATCGCCGCCGGTCCGTAGCGCTCGCCGGCGATGGCGCCGGGCGGCAGCACCCGTTCGATGGCGGCGAGTTCGTCGTCACTCAACAGCATGTCGAACCCGGCGAGCGCATCAGCGAGCTGCGCGCGTGTGCGCGCGCCGATCAGCGGCACGATGTCGGGCCCGCGCGTGCGCAGCCAGGCGAAGGCGAGCTGCGCGAGGCTCGCCCCGCGCGCCTTGGCGATGGCGGCCAAGGCTTCGAGCAGCGCACGGTTAGGTTGGATATTCTCTGGCGCAAAGCGCGGCATGCGCGCGCGGACGCCGTTTGAAGCGACACCTTGCGTGAGCGCGGCATCGCTGATCAGCCCGCGCGAGAGCGCGCCATAGGCCACGACCGGCACTGCGAGCGCGCGTGCGGCCGGCAGCACCTCGCGCTCGATACTGCGGCTGGCAAGCGAATATTCGATCTGCAAGGCCGCGATCGGGAAATTGGCCGCAGCGCGCGTCAATGTCCGGCCCGAGACTTCCGACAGGCCGATATGGCGCACATAGCCCGCTTGCTTCAGATCGGCGATGGCACCGAGCGTATCCTCTAGCGCCACCGAGCGGTCGTAGCGCGCCGGCTGATAGAGATCGATATAGTGGGTGCCGAGGCGCCGCAGGCTGTAGGCGAGAAAGTTCTTCACCGCCGCCGGGCGCAGGTCGTAGCTGCCATAGGTGCCGTCGGGTCCGCGCATGGCGCCGAATTTCACCGACAGGAAGGCGCGCTCGCGTTTTCCCTTGAGCGCCTGGCCGATCAGCATTTCGTTGTGGCCCATGCCGTAGAAGTCACCGGTGTCGATCAGGGTGATACCGGCCTCGAGCGCGGCGTGAATGGTGGCGATGCTTTCCGCGTCGTCGGGTGGACCGTAGCCGCCCGACATGCCCATGCAGCCGAGCCCGATGGCGGAGATATCCTCGTCGCTGTTTGCAATCCGAACCTTGCGCATTTGCGGAATCTCAATGTGCTCAGGCGTTATCTGTGCCAAAGGCCAGCATTAGCAGACATTCATTTTCGATCACAACCGCATGACCGACCGCAGGACATTCGAGTCCCGGCCGTTAACATGAGGTGACTGACAGCCACGTCGCGCAAAGCGTGGAGGATGGCACATGTCAAAATCAAACAAATGGTGGCTTGCAATTCTCACGGTGTTCCTGGCCGGAGCCGTGATTTCCAGCGCCAGCGCGCAGAATCAATGGAAGAAAAAAGGTGGAAGTGCGAGCGCCCCCGCGCATGCGGCTCGGCCCGCCGGTCGCGCAGTACCGCATATCGCACCCCGGCAGAGTTTCACGCCGCATGCGGCACCTCGCCGCGTCTTCACACCGCATGCCGTCCAACGTCGAGCCTTCACACCGCATGTGACGCCGCGTCGCAGCTTCGCGGTTCCGCACCGAGTCGTCAGGCCGTATTACGCGCCCCGCCGCACCTTGCGGCGCACCGTTACACCGCATCTGCGCACGCCCCGCATCACCAGAGAGACCGTGCGCAGCCGCACAACAACCCAGCCGACGTTACGCACCTTGCAGCGCCGGCAAGTGCAGCCGAGCACCGTGGGCCAGGCCATCAGGTCGACGCAACCCCGGCTGCGCCGCACGGGCGCCGCGGCGATCTCGCCGCAAGTCGCGCGACACGGCCGCTTCGCCGCGCCGTACCAGGTGCTGGCGCAGGGACGCGTCCCCCATCTACGCGGCGCGCATTTAGCGGCGCACCGCGCCTGGCGCCACGGCCGCCGTGCCGCCTTCGTTGCATGGTACGGACCGGTGTTCTGGCCCTACGCCTATTCCGACATCTTCGACTATGCGTTCTGGCCCTACGGCTATGACGACGGCTTCTGGGCCTACATCTATGACGACTTCTTCGATGGCATGTTCTGGGGCGAGATCGGTCCGCCGGTCGAGTATGCCTATGCCGCGCCGGCCGGACCGCGCGCGAGCTATGCTGGCGTCGAAGAACTCTGCACGCAGCCCGGCACCGGCATCACCTCC
>JAKAMD010000200.1 GCA_021823875.1 Pseudomonadota bacterium
GCGCCATGGGTCTGGCGACGCCGACCGCCATCATGGTGGCGACCGGCAAAGGCGCCGAGATGGGCGTGCTGTTCCGCAAGGGCACCGCGCTGGAATTGCTCGGCCATGTCGACACCGTGGTGATGGACAAGACTGGCACGCTGACCAAGGGCCGGCCGGAACTGACCGACCTTCAGCCCGCCGACGCGTCGTTCAGCGAAGAGGACGTGTTGCGTTTGGTGGCGGCGGTCGAGGCCAAAAGCGAACATCCGGTGGGCGAGGCCATCGTGCGCGCGGCCAAGACCGATCGCGGCCTGACTTTGCCGGAGGCCAAGGACTTCGCCGCGGAGCCCGGTTTCGGCGTACATGCCAATGTCGACGGCCATGTCGTTCAGGTCGGGGCCGACCGCTATATGCGCAAGCTCGGCATCGATCTTGCGCCCGTCGCTGCCGCCGCCGAGCAGTTCGCGCGCGACGGCAAGACGCCGCTCTATGCGGCGATCGACGGCAAGCTCGCCGCCGCGCTCAGCGTGTCCGATCCTTTGAAGGACGGCAGCGTCGAAGCGGTCGCTGCCCTGCATGCGCTCGGGCTCAAGGTCGCCATGGTGACTGGCGACAACCGGCATACCGCACAGGCGATTGCCGCGCGGGTCGGCATCGACGAAGTATTGGCAGAAGTGCTGCCGGACCAGAAGGCGACCGAGGTCAAGCGTCTGCAGGCTGAAAAACGCCGCGTCGCTTTCGTCGGCGATGGCATCAACGACGCGCCGGCGCTCGCCCAGGCAGACGTCGGCATCGCCATCGGCACCGGCACCGATATCGCCATCGAAGCGGGCGACGTCATCCTGATGTCGGGCGACCTGCGCGGCATCATCAATGCGGTGGCGCTGTCGCGCCGCACGCTGCGCACCATCATCTACAATTTCGTCTGGGCCTATGCCTACAACGTCGCGTTGATCCCGTTGGCGGCGGGCGCGCTCTATCCGTTCACGCACCTGTTGCTCAATCCGATGCTGGCGGCCGGCGCCATGAGCATCTCGAGCCTGTTTGTGCTGACCAATTCGCTGCGGCTGCGCGGTTTCCGTCCGCGGCTGGCGGAAACCAAGGGCCGCGCCAAGGAGGCGGGAATTCCGCACGCGCCGCTTCCGGCCCCCGCCGAATAGTAAGGCGGGCGTTGCCGGCGTCGCGGAGGATAAGAAGGCCCGTCGCGCTCATGGGTTCTGCGGATAAAGCGGTTCCAAATGTTGATATCCCGCTCAGATGGCCGCTGACCCGCCTGCTTATCAGCCGGATCGTTTCCAGGAACGCGCGGTTCAGTCCGGCCTCAGCGCGCGGCTGATTTCGGCGGCGATTGCCACCGCGCCGGCGTGTCCGAATGCACGCAGATGGTCGTCGCCTTGACCGCCAGGTCGTGGCCGTCCGTGGTCGTCACGAGGCCGTCGTTGAGCGCGCGCAAGACGCGCACGCGGGCCTTCGCCGGATCGACGGCGTCGTGAACGCGGCTCAAAATAAGGTTGCCGGCGCCGTCGTAACCGAGATCGGCATAGAACTCAGGGATTAGCGTCACGCCCTGTTCCTGGTACGCCCGTTCATGCTCGGTCGCGGCCATGCCGAGAATGGGCACGCCGAACGGACGCACCGCCTGGGCGATCGCCGTGGCGATGGCATGATCGCGCGACGCCATGCCGTAGAGCGCGCCGTGCGGCTTGACGTGGTTGAGCGGCATGTTCTCGGCCTGCGGGAAGGCGATGAGTGCGCCGGTCTGGTAGGTCACCAGGTCGCTCACTTCCGCCGGCGTGATCGCCATCGCGCGCCGGCCGAACCCTTGCAGGTCCGGCAGCGAAGGATGGGCGCCGACTTTCACGCCGTGCTGCTTGGCGAGCCGCACCGTCGCGCGCATGATGCTCGGGTCGGATGCGTGAAAGCCGCAGGCGACGTTGGCGAGATCAATGAACGGCATCAGGCCGGCGTCGTCGCCCATGCGATAAAGGCCGAAGCCCTCGCCCATGTCGCAGTTGATGGTTGCTCGCATTGCCTGTCGGTCCGCTTCGGTCCAGGGTGGCTATGCGTGCATCATGACCCGCCCGAACAGGGGAGTCGATGCGCCCAATATTCATGAGATCTGGCAATGACAATTTCGATGCAATCGATCGCCACCGTGCGCAGCCCGTTCACCAAGAGCGGCGCGCGCATGTCGCGCCGCGACATCGTCGCGGACATCGTGGTGCGCGAAGAGCTTGCAGGGGCCCTGCTGGGCATCGAGGAATGGTCGCATCTGATCGTGCTGTTCTGGATGGATCAACTCGCCGGCAAGCCTCATCCGCTCACCACCCATCCGCGGCATCGTGCCGATCTGCCGGAAGTCGGCATCTTCGCTGCGCGCGGCCGCGAGCGGCCCAATCCAATCGGGCTGGCCGTGGTCGAATTGCTGAAATGCGACGGGAATGTTTTGACCGTGAAAGCGCTCGATGCCTATGACGGCTCGCCGGTCCTCGATATCAAGCCCTACGATCCTTATGACGTCGTCAGCGATCTGCGCGTACCGGCGTGGTGGACAACCGTCTCGCGCTGACCGAAAGCGTCTCTCTCGCTGGGCGATGCTGCGGCATCAGATGATGCCGAGCACATGGATCATCGCGAGGCCGATCGCCCCGATCAGCAACAGCGAACCGGTCACCGCGGTGGTGACGCGCGCGCCGGCGCTCGCCACGGTGCGCAGGTCGACGCCCAGCCCGAGCGCCGCCATGGATACGGTGGTCAGCCAATTGGTGGCGAAGGCGACCGGACCAAGCACCGGCTGCGGGATCAGTCCGGCGGAGCGGATGACGGCCAAGGCGAGAAAGCCGACGATGAACCAAGGCACCAGCCGGTGCAGCGGCAATTTGGCCGGCGCCGGTTTCTCGCCAGTGGCGATGTGCGACGCGAGGCTCTCCTCGCGCAGCCGGCGCGCCATCAGCGACAGCACCAGCACCACCGGTCCCAGCATCAGCACGCGCACCAGCTTGACCAGCGTGCCGATCTGCAGAGCGACCGGCCCGACCGGTGCGGTGGCCGCCAGCACCTGCGGCACGGCATAGACGGTCAGTCCGGCCAGGACGCCGTATTGCGTGTTGGACATGCCAATGAACGGAACGAGCAGCGGCAGGGCCAGCACGACGATCACGCCGAGCACCGCGGTGAAGGCGATGGAGGCCGCCACGTCGGCGGAATCCGCGCCGATCGCGGGCGCTACCGCGGCGATGGCCGAATTGCCGCAAATCGAGTTGCCGCAGGCGACCAGGACCGCCATGCGCTTGGGCAGCCGGAGCAGGCGGCCGATGCCGTAGCTCGCGCTCAGCGCCACCACCACCACCACCACGATGCCGCCAATCACGCCCGGGCCGATCTTCATGACGGTGCTGGCGCTGACCGAGGTGCCGAGCAGAAACACCGCCACTTCCAGCAGCGTCTTGGCGCTGAAATTGATACCGGGCAGCCAGCGCGGCGCCGGTGTCCATAGGCTGCGCACCGCCGTGCCGATCAGGATGGCGAGCACCAGCGCTTCCAGCCAAGCGCGGCCGAACAGGGCCGCCTCGATTGCCTGCAGCGCGCTGGCCGCGGCGGTGACCGCCAGCGTGAGTAGCAGGCCGGGCAGCAGGTCGAGGACGGCGGCGCGCGTGCGCTTCAGGAGTCGGCCGGTTTTTTCCTCCGGCACGAGCGGCGGAACGGGGTGGGGCAGGGGAATTTCGCTCATGGACAGGGCCCAAAGTGACGGGCTCACCTATGAGAACGCGCGCGCTGCCGTCCAACGATCAGTTGCGATGGAAACGTTCGATTCGAACGATTGATCAGGCCGCTTCGATAAGAAGGACTTGACGGTCGCTCCAGAGATGAAATTCCTATACGGCGCTGCGCCGCGCCGGCGGCGTCCTGGTCGGTGCGTTTTTCTTCGCCTTCTGATTGCATCCGGCGCAGCCAAAAAGTCACGCTGCCGCGCGTATTTTTACAGGGTCATGCGGTTCAATCGATCTGACATTTGACCCTCGCCCCTATTCATCATGCGTTCAGGTTGGGCCGGTCAATTTGCGCCACCCAATGGAGCCTGCGCTAAACGTGAAATGCCGTAATGGGGGAAGCGACAATTTCCACTGAGGTTCTCGCTGGGCGATTGTTTCTCCGGTCGCTGTTGCAGCCGTGGGTTGCGGTCGTTCGACGAGCCGACCGAAGTTCAGGTGTTGGCCCGTCGAAAAACAGAGCAGTGCCGTGATCACCAGCGTTGAACCCACCCAAGCCGGCCCTCGTCTGGCCGCGGATCAGCCAACTGTCCCGCAGGCCCGCAGTGCGGATTTCCGCAGCATCAAGATTCCGCCGAAGCCGATCGCGCTGGTCCCGTCGCCGGCGACGTCTTCCGGCGAGGACGACAACGCCATTCGTTGGCGCGAGGGCGAGCGGCTCAATCACCTGATTGAAGAGCGCTGCGCGCAGCTCGGCGCGAAGGATGCGGTGGTCACCGACGATGCGGTCCTGAGCTATCGGGATCTCGACGCCCGCGCCGACCAGCTTGCCCGCTACTTCGCCCGCCAGGGCATCGCGTCCGGCCACCGGGTCGGATTGCTGTTCGACCGCAGTGTCGAAACCTATGTCGCGCTCCTGGCGGTGATGAAGGTCAACGCCGCCTATGTGCCGCTCGATCCCGGGTTCCCGACCGAGCGCATTCAGTTCATCGCGGCCGATGCCGGCCTGCGCGCTATCGTGTCGATGGCTGCCTTTGAGGAAAAGCTCGCGCCGGTAGGGGTGCAGCTTGTGCTGCTCGACCGCATCCGCGCGCAGATCGACGCCGAGCCTGCCGGTCCTCTGACCGAAGGCGAAGTCGCGGCGCCAGCCGATCAGGCCTGCTACATCATTTACACCTCGGGAACGACGGGCAATCCGAAGGGCGTCATCGTCGAGCATCCGAGCATCTGCAATTTCGTCCGCGTCGCCGCATCGCTCTACGGGTTCGGGCCGCAGGACCGCGTTTATCAGGGCATGACGATCGCCTTCGATTTCTCGATCGAAGAGATCTGGGTGCCGTTGATGGCCGGCGCCACGCTCATTCCCACGAGGCCCGGCGCCAGCCTGGTCGGCGAGGAGCTCAGCGCCTTCCTGCGCGAGCGCAACGTCACCGGCATGGCTTGCTGCCCGACCTTGCTGGCGACGATCGAGGAAGAACTGCCTGCGCTGCGCGTGCTGCTGGTCGGCGGCGAAGCCTGCCCGCAGAATCTGGTGCGGCGCTGGCACCGGGCCGGGCGCACGATCCTGAATACCTACGGTCCGACCGAGGCCACCGTCACCTGCACGATGACCGAGCTCGTGCCGAACAAGCCGGTCACCATCGGCCGGCCGCTGCCGACCTATTCCATCGTCATCCTCGATCCCGAGGAAGCGCGCGAGATGCCGTCCGGCGAATTGGGCGAGATCGGCATCGCCGGCATCGGGCTCGCCGCCGGTTATAGGAACCGCGACGAATTGACGGCGCAGAAATTCATTCCCGATTTCATCGGCATCGAGAACAACCCGTCCAAGCGCATCTACCGCACCGGCGATCTCGGCCGCATCAATGCCAACGGCGAAGTCGAATATCACGGCCGCATCGATACCCAGGTGAAGATCCGCGGTTATCGCATCGAGACCGCCGAGATCGAGTCGATGCTGCTGGAACTGCCGCAGATTGCGCAAGCGGCGGTTTCCACCTACGAGCCCGAGCCGGGCATGCCGGAGCTCGTCGCCTATTATTCGTTCAAGCAGGGCGAGAAGCTGTCGCGCGGCGACATCGCGGCGGCGCTACGCAGCCGGCTGCCGGCCTACATGGTGCCGGCCTTCCTGGAAGAACTGCCCTTCATCCCGATGCTGATCAGCAGCAAGGCCGATCGCAAGAAGCTGCCGAAGCCGAAGGGAGGGCGTTTTCACGCCGAGGGCAATCACGTTGAAGCGAAAACCGAGAACGAACGCGTTCTGGCGAACGCGCTCGCCGAGATCCTGAAGGCCGAGCGCGTCTCCGCCGAAGATCATTTCTTCAACGACCTTGGTGCGCACTCGCTGCTGATGGCGCGTTTCTGCGCCAGCATCCGGCGCTATCCGGCGATGTCGAACGTCTCGATGCGCGACATCTACCAGAATCCGACGGTCACGAAGCTGGCGGCCTGGCTGGACAACACCGCCGAGGAAGACGTCATCGATACCAGGCGCGAGCCGTTCCATGTCCCATCCGACTTTTCCTATTACGGGTGCGGCGCGCTGCAGCTCCTGTTCTATGCCGGCTACGGCGCGCTCATGGTCTGGATTTCGGCCGTTGGTTTCCGCTGGATTTCGGCGGCCGGCAGCGGGCTTGAACTTTATCTGCGCAGCGTTGCGGCTGCCGGTGCGGTCTTTGTCGGTTTGACTGCGCTTTCCATCGCCGCCAAATGGCTGCTGATTGGCAAATGGAAGGCCGAGACCTTCCCGATCTGGAGCCTGCGCTATTTCCGCTTCTGGCTGGTGCAGACGCTCATGCGCACCGCGCCGGTGGGCCTGTTTATCGGCAGCCCGATCTACAACCTCTACCTGCGGGCGCTCGGCGCCAAGATCGGGCGCGGCGCCGTCATGCAGTCGCGCTTCCTGCCGGTGTCCACCGATCTGTTCACGGTCGGCGACAACGCGATCCTGCGCAAGGATTCGAT
>JAKAMD010000201.1 GCA_021823875.1 Pseudomonadota bacterium
GCGCGGCTTCGATTCCATAGAACAAAAGGTGTCCGCCATCGAGCAGCGGAATCGGAAACAGATTCAATAGGCCAATGGAGACCGAAAGCACCGCGGTCAAATGAATGAGGGCCGCGAAGCCGGCGCTCGCCACCTCGCCCGAAACTTGGGCGATCCGAATCGGGCCGCCCAGCTCGGCGGCCGTTTCCCGCCCGACGAACACGCCGCCGATATAGCCAAGAGTGCGATCGACCACGAACCACGTTTCCTGGGCGCCGGCGATCACCGCCTGCACCGGCCCCATCTTCTCGGTCTTGACGCTGCCGGGCCCCATGGAATGGCTGATGCCGAGCACGCCCAGCCGGTGCGCATTGCCGAAGGGATCCTTCAACTCGCCCCAGCGCGGCGTCGCATGCAGGGTGACCGGGACGCCGCCACGATCCACCACGATGGTGAGATGCGAGCCCGCCGACACGCTGACGATGCGCTGCATGTCGGCGAAGCTTGCGATCTTATGGCCGTCGATCGACGTGACCAGGTCGCCCGGTTGGAAGCCGGCCTCGGCCGCGGCACTGTTGGGCATCACCGCATCGACACGGGCGCTGGTGGTCTGCTTGCCGACGGTCATGAAGATCGCGGCGAACAGCGCAATGGCGAGGATGAAATTGGCAATCGGGCCAGCCGCCACTACGGCCGCGCGGGGTCCGACCTTCTGGTGGACGAAGCTGACCTTCTTCTCTTCCTCGGTCATGGCGGCCGCCGCGTCCTGGTCCGGCACGCTCGCGGCATTCTCGTCGCCGAAGAATTTCACATACCCGCCAAGTGGAATTGCCGACAGCTTCCAGCGGGTATCGTATCGGTCATTGAAGCCGATGATCTCGGGGCCGAAGCCGATCGAAAACGTCAGTACCTTGATACCGCAGCGGCGGGCGATCAGGAAATGACCAAGCTCATGAAAGAACACGACAACCGTGAGGACGAACAGGAACGGGACGATATAGGCCGCCAGCCCCCCGCCAAACGCGCTCAAGGAGCCCATGATGTCCCAATGCATCGAACCCTCACCTTCCGGCCCCGAAGTCGGGCCGTGTCCCGTAAATTTGCTACGATGCCTTTACGGCAATTTCGGGCAAGAGGTCCTGCGCCAAACTTCTTGCCATATGGTCAATATGCAGAGCTGCCTCGATCCCGGTGGGCTCCGCCAGTAGGCCGCGCCCGCCGGCCCGGTCCAAGGTCTCCTCGACCAGGGCCGGGATACCGGCAAAGCCGATGCGCCCAGCAAGAAACGCGGCCACCGCCACCTCATTAGCAGCATTGAGCACGGTCGGCGCCCCTCCCGCCGCCTCCAGCGCCTGCCGCGCCAAGGCCAAGGCGGGGAAACGCTCAAGATCGGCCGCTTCGAAAGTCAGCTCGCGCACCCGCGCCAGATCGAGGCGCGGCGCCGGTCCGTCGATCCGTTGCGGCCAGGCCAGGCAATGGGCGATCGGCACCCGCATATCGGGCGGGCCAAGCTGGGCCACCACCGAGCCGTCACGGAATTCCACCATCCCATGCACCACCGATTGCGGGTGCACCAAGACGTCGATCTGGGCCGAAGGCAGCGCGAACAGGTGATGGGCCTCGATCAGTTCGAGCCCTTTGTTCATGAGGCTGGCGGAGTCGATGGTGACCTTGGGGCCCATCGACCAGTTGGGATGGCGCAGCGCCTGCTCCGGCGTGGCGGCGCGGATCGCCTCCTTGCTCCAGGTGCGGAACGGCCCGCCGGACGCGGTCAGGATCACCCGCGCGACGTCGGCCCGGCGGCCGGCACCAAGCGCCTGGAAGATCGCATTGTGCTCGGAATCCACCGGCAGCACGGTGGCGCCGACCTTGGCCGCCGTCCGCATGAACAGATCGCCGGCACAGACCAGGCACTCCTTGTTGGCGAGCCCGACGGTGGCGCCGCGCTTGATGGCAGCAAGCGTTGGCTTGAGACCGATGGCGCCGGCGATCGACGCCATGACCCAATCGGCCGGCCGCTCGGCGGCTTCGATTAGCGCGGCCTCGCCGGCACCCGCTTCGATGCCGCTGCCCGCCAGCGCTTCCTTGAGATCGCCATAGGCGGCGTCATCGGCCACCACGGCAAAGCGCGCGCCCACCTCGCGGGCGACCTTGGCCAGCGCAACCGCGTTGCCGCGGGCGGTGACCGCCTCGACGCGAAAGCGATCGCGATTGCGCTTGATCAGGTCGACCGTGCTCGAACCGATCGAGCCGGTGGCGCCCAGGATGGTGACGCTGCGCGTCTGCGTTTGTAGCTCCACATCGGTAAGAGCTGGGCTAGTCAGTGTCATGCGCTCACCATAGCAGCAGCCCGTGGGCGGCGCCCTCGAAACCGCCGCGCAGCACGCCGATCACACAACCCACCAAGGCCGCCGCCCAGAAGCCGTCGAGCCGATCCATCACCCCGCCGTGACCGGGGATGAGGTGGCTGGCATCCTTGGCTCCGAACTGGCGCTTGATCCAGGATTCGAGCAGGTCGCCGAGCTGCGCGACCGCCGAAAGCAGGAAACCAATGAGCCCGAGCGCCTCTGGCTTGAAGGCACCGCCAACCAGATGCGCCCCGCCCGCGCTCACCAGCATGGCGCCGAGCGCGCCCGCTATGGCGCCCGACCATGTCTTGTTGGGGCTGATCGACCGGCACAGCTTGGGCCCGCCGACCGCGCGCCCGACGAAATAGGCCAGCACATCGGTGGTCCAGACGATGGCGAATAAGGCCATCAGCGCGAGGAAGCCGTCGTCCCCGCCGACGCGCAACAACAGCGGCGCCAGCGCCATGACGCCGGCATAGAAGATACCGCTGACGATCCACAGCCGCCGTTCGCTTGGTGCGAAGATGGTGGCGGCAAACGCACCGAGCGCAATTAGCAGGAACGACACGATCGGCCGGCCGCGCCAATCCACCAGCGCCGCCACCACGATGGCCGAGGCGCACGACAAGAACATCAAGCGATTGCCCGGTCCGGCGACCAGCGTGATCCATTCCCACAGCACGGCCACCGCGGCCAAGGTCCAGAACAACGCGAATGACCAGCCGCCGATATAGGCGGTGCCCACGGCCACCGGTGCGAGCACGATCGCGGAGATAACGCGCTTGATGAGGTTATTGCCGCCGCGCGCGCCGCGCTCGGCTTCGCCCAGGCTCGGCGCGGGGTCCGCCCCGGCCATCGGCTCAGGATCCGGTCTTGGCAGCCAGCCCGCCAAAGCGACGCTCGCGCTGCTGATATTCGCGGATCGCCGCCTCGAGCGCTGCACGGTCGAAATCCGGCCAATAGGTCGGCACGAACACGAGTTCGCTATAGGCCGACTGCCAGAGCAGGAAATTCGACAGCCGCTGCTCACCGCTGGTGCGGATAATCAGATCGGGATCGGGCAATTCCGGGTCGTCGAGATAGCCGCCGACTTTGTCGGGCGTGATGTCGGCCGGCTTAAGCGTTCCGGCCGCCACTGCCTCGGCCATGCGCCGCATGGCGCGGGTGATCTCCTGGCGCGCGCCGTAATTGAACGCCACCACCAGCGTCAGCCCATCATTGGAACGGGTAAGTTCTTCTGCTTCGGTGAGCAGGCGCGCGATGTCGGATTCGAGCCCCGCCCGTTCGCCGATCACGCGCACGCGCACATTGCTCTTGTGCAGGTCGGCCAGATCGTTGCGGATGAAGCGGCGCAACAGCCCCATCAATTCGCCGATCTCGACCGCCGGGCGCGACCAGTTTTCGGCGCTGAACGAGAAGATGGTCAGATATTGGATGCCGATGTCGATCGCCGCGCGCACCGTGCGGCGCACCGCCTCGACACCGCGCCGGTGACCTTCGACACGCGGCAGACCACGCGCGGCCGCCCAGCGGCCGTTGCCGTCCATGATGATCGCGACATGACGCGGCACCTCGAATGCCGGTATGTCGACGCGCAGGCCTGCGGTCTCGGACATTCTAGCACCTCACACCGTGAGGATTTCCTTTTCCTTCGCCCCCAGCATGTGGTCGATTTCGGAGATCACGCCGTCGGTCGCCTTCTGGATGTCGGCGGAAAAGCGCTCGTGATCGTCCTTGCTGATCTTGTGGTCCTTCTCGAGCTTTTTCAGGACATCGAGGCCGTCGCGGCGCACATGGCGCACGGCGACCCGAGCCGTCTCGGCATATTTATGCGCAACCTTGACCAGTTCGCGGCGGCGCTCCTCGTTGAGCTCCGGAATGCGCAGGCGGATGGTCTGGCCTTCGGTTGCCGGCGACAGACCGAGATTGGAATTGACGATCGCCTTTTCGACCGCATGCACCAGCGAGCGGTCCCAGACATTGACGGTAATCAGGCGCGGTTCCGGGACGGTCACCGACGCGACCTGGATGAGCGGCATTTGCGAGCCATAGGCATCGACATGCACCGGGTCGAGCAGATGCGCGGACGCGCGGCCGGTGCGCAACCCCGCCAGTTCGGTGTGCAGGACACTGGTCGCTCCATTCATGCGGCGCTTGAGCTCTTCTATATCGTGTGTCGTCGTAGTCATGGCGATCCCCCGAACACGGCGTCTTCTTTCACAAAATCGCGGGCCGGAAACCCGATCCCGACGCGGCTTCCCCCGCCCTAGCCGACGGTTGTTGCGCGGCCCTCGCCGCGTAGCACGGCCGTAATCGCCCCTTTCTCCGCGGCAGAAAACACAATGATAGGCATGTGGTTTTCCCGGGCAAGCGCGAAGGCGGTGCCATCCATCACGCGCAGATCCTGCTCGATGGCCTGCTGATGGCTGAGCTTGTCATAGCGCTTGGCCTTAGGGTCCTTCTTGGGATCCGCACTGTAGACCCCATCCACATTGGTGGCCTTGAGCACGGCCTGAGCATCCAGCTCGGCCGCCCGCAACACAGCGGTGGTATCGGTCGTAAAGAACGGATTGCCGGTGCCCGCGGCCAGCAGCACGACCCTGCCTTTGCCGAGATTTTTCAGCGCCCGCTTGCGGTTATAGGTCTCGCACACGGCCGGCATGGCGAGCGCGGAGAGCGTGCGCGCCTCGACCCCGGCGCGCTCCACGGCCGCCTCCAGCGCCAGGCAGTTCATGACCGTCGCCAGCATGCCCATTGTGTCGCCGACCGGGCGCGGCACCCCGCGCGCGGAGACCTCGACGCCGCGGAAGATATTGCCGCCGCCCACCACCACGCCGAGTTCGACGCCGAGATTGACTGCGGCGGCCAGATCGTTGGCCAGCCGCTCGACCGTCGCCTGGTTGATACCGAAGGGATCCCCGCCGGACAGCGCTTCGCCGGAGAGCTTGACGATGACGCGTCGATAGAGCGGGTCACTCATGCAGCGCGGTCCATTCCCCTCGTGGGTGGCGCATTGACTATTCCCGAGGCCGATTCCCATCTCCGGTCAAGCCCGGATTGGAACCTTGCCCCGCCGTCTGCGCGGACGCTCAGCCCTGTCCGCTGGCGGCCTTGACCTCGGCGGCGAAGTCGCTTTCCTGCTTCTCGATGCCTTCGCCGAGCGCAAAGCGCACGAAGCCGGTGACGGTGATGGCGGAGCCGACCTTGCTTTCGGCCTCCTTCACCGCCTGCGCGACGGTCTTCTTGTCGTCGAAGATGAAGGGCTGCTCCAAGAAGCAGACCTCCTTGTAAAACGTCTTCAGACCCGACTCGACGATCTTCTCGATCACGTTTTCCGGCTTGCCCTGCTGGCGGAACTTGTCGGCCAGCACGTCCTTCTCGCGCTTGACGACGGTCGGGTCGAGGCCTGCCGGATTGAGCGCCTGCGGATTGGCCGAAGCCACATGCATGGCGAGCTGACGGGCGAAGGCGGGAAGCTCGTCGCTCTTGGCCGCGCATTCGAGCGCGACCAGTACGCCGATCTTGCCGAGACCGTCGCTGACCGAATTGTGCATGTAGTTGCCGATCACGCCCTGCTTCACCTCAAGCGAAGCGGCGCGACGCAGCGACATGTTTTCGCCGACCTTGGCGATGGTGTCGGTGATGGCGTCGGCAACCGTGATGCTACCAATCTTAGCCGCCTTGATGGCCTCGACATCGGCGCCCGCGCCGAACGCGACATCGGCGATCATTTTGACCAAGCCCTGGAACAGGTCGTTGCGGGCGACGAAGTCCGTCTCGGAATTGACCTCGACCACTGCGCCCTTGACGCCCTCGACCTTGAAACCGATCAGGCCCTCGGCCGCCACGCGGCCCGCCTTCTTGGCGGCCTTCGAGAGACCCTTCTTGCGCAGCCAATCGACCGCGGCCTCCATGTTGCCGTCATTTTCGGTGAGCGCGGCCTTGCAATCCATCATGCCCGCGCCGGTCGCCTCGCGCAGTTCCTTGACCATGCTGGCCGAGATATTCGCCATAACCTGTTCCTTCATCCGCTCTGATCCGCCCAAATGGCGGCCGGCGTGCTCATGCAATCATTCGGCATTTCATTGGGCATGATTCCGAAAACGGGTTCTCCCTTTTCGGGATCATACGCCTATCGTGATAGCCCGGCATAACCGCCGGGCATGACGGCGGAATTACTCGGTTTCCGCCGTCAGTTCCTTGGCCTTGGCGATCCAGCCGTCGACGCGGCCGGGCAGACCCACTTCCTCGCCGACATTCTGCGCCGCGGTGGGCGAAAGCGCGGCG
>JAKAMD010000202.1 GCA_021823875.1 Pseudomonadota bacterium
CGGCTTCCTGATCGGGCTGATCGCGCTGCGGCGCACCGGCATCTATTTCGCCATGATCACGGTGGCGATCGCGGAGATCTTCTATTTCGTCGAGTTCAATCCGCTCTCGGCCTTCACCGGAGGCGAGAACGGGTTGCCCGGCGTGCCGACGCCGACGCTCTATCTCGGCTTCACCACGCTCAAGCTCAACACCGACTGGTCGCTCTACGGCTTCCTGGCAGTCTGCTACTTCATCGGCATCGTGATTGCGCTGCGCATCGTGCGCTCGCCGGTCGGCGCCATCCTGCGCGCGATCCGCGACAATCCGCTGCGCGCCATGGCGGTCGGCCACAAGATCCACGCCTACAAGCTCACCGCCTTCGTGGTAGCGGCCGCCTATGCGGGTTTTGCCGGCGGTCTGCTCGGCGTGATGCAGGGCTTCATGCCGCCGGACGCCTTCACCTTCGAGACCTCGGGCCAGCTCGTGATGCAGACCGCGATCGGCGGCGGCGGCACGCTGTTCGGGCCGCTGGTCGGCGCCACCGTCTGGCTCTATCTGAGCGATTTCTTCCAGACCACGCTGCATCTGGGCGCGACCTGGAAGCTGGTGCTCGGGGTGGTGTTCGTGCTGCTGGTGGTGTTCCTGCGCCGTGGCATCGTCGGCGGACTGATCGATCTGGTGAAGCTCGCGCACGGGCAGACCGAGCACGAGGCAGCCGAATCCGATCCGAGCGTGGTCGCGCCAAGTAACGCGCCAAGCATCGCACCACGCGTTGAGCTCGAAGCCGCGCCGGTCGGCGCCACGCCGCAGGCCGGCGGCGACGTCATCCTGCAGGCCGAAGGCTTGAGCAAGCGCTATGGCGGCGTGGTCGCCAACGACACCATCGACTTCGCGGTGCGGCGTGGCGAGCTGCGCGGCATCATCGGGCCGAACGGGGCCGGCAAGAGCACCTTCTTCAAGATGCTCACCTGCGAGATCCATCCGACCGCCGGTACCATCCACTTCAACGGCACCGACATCACCGGCTGCAGCGTTACCGAGGTCTGCCAGCTCGGCCTGACCAAGAGCTACCAGGTCAACCAGCTGTTCACGCGTCTGACGGCACGCGAGAACATCATCATCGCGGCGCTGGCCGACAAGCGCGGGCCGTTCCGCTTCGATTTGCTCAAGCCGCTATCCAGCGTGGAGGGGCTCGATGAACGGGTGGCCGAGACGCTGGCGCTGGTGCGGCTGACCGAGCGCGCCGACCTGCCGGTGTCGGAGCTCGCCTATGGCGAGAAACGGCGGCTGGAGATCGGGCTCGCGCTCGCCACCAATCCGAGCCTGCTGCTGCTCGACGAGCCGCTCGCCGGCATGAGCCCGCGCGAGCGGGTAGAGACGGTGCAGCTTCTCAAATCAATCCGGCGTGGGCGCACCATGGTGGTGATCGATCACGACATGGATGCGATCTTCGATCTGGCCGAGCAGATCACCGTGCTGCAGGAAGGGCGCGTGCTGGTGGAAGGCACGCCAGACGAGATCAAGGCCAACGCCGCCGTCCAGGAGGCCTATTTGGGCGGAGTGCACGCGCCATGAGCTTGCTCGAGGTCAAGGGACTGAACAGCTATTACAGCGACTCGCACATCCTGTTCGATCTCGCGCTGCGGGTGGAGGCGCACGAGGTGGTGGCGCTGCTCGGCCGCAACGGCGCCGGCAAGAGCACCACGCTGAAGAGCCTGATGGGCATCGTGCGCCCGCGCGCGGGCTCGGTGGTGTTCGACGGCGTCGACGTTGCGGGCAAGCCGGCGCATACCATCGCGCGGGCCGGCATGCAGCTCGTGCCGGAGGAGCGGCGCATCTTCGGCAGCCTCAATGTCGAGGAGAACATCGTGCTGGCGAGCCTGACGGCGCCGGATGCCTGGCCGCTGGAACGCGTCTACGACATCTTCCCGCGGCTGGCCGAACGGCGGAAGAGCCGCGGCACCGATCTGTCCGGCGGCGAGCAGCAGATGCTGGCGATCGCGCGCGCGCTGGTGCGCGATCCCAAGCTGATCCTGCTCGACGAGCCGTTTGAGGGTTTGGCGCCGGTGATCGTGCGCGATCTGATGAACGCCTGCCGCAAGCTGGCGGAGGCCGGGCAGACCATCGTGCTGGTGGAGCAGAACCTGGCGGCGACGCTCGCTTTGGCGAGTCGCGCCTACATCATCAACAACGGGCACATCGTGCACGAAGGCCCGGCCGACGAGATCAAGGCCGACCCGGACGTGCTGAAACGGTATCTCGGGGTGTGAACGGCCGGCCCGTCACGGCGCCGGCCGTTTCGGCATGGACTTGGCGAACAGGCCGAGCGTGATGGCGCGCGCGACATATTGCGCCAGGCAGTTATAGCCGGCCTCGCTGCGTTCGAACTCGACCGAGATCGGTGCCGGCGCACCGCCGGCGGCCTGCGTGAGCATCTGGGTCGCCTCGTAGAAGCGGATGATGATCACCTTCTCTTCGGCCGCCAGCTTGCGCAGGGCGTCGCGCACCGCGACGTAATGGGTGTCGCGCCGCATCTGCGGGGCGAATTGCAGGCCGACCAGCACCAGATCGACCTTGTGCGCCTTCAGCCAGGCGATCTGCTTCTTGACGGTGGTAGTGAATTCCGCGACCGGCACATAGGCCAGCGCGTCATTGGTGCCGACCTGCCAGAGCACCAGGTCGGGCTCGTCGAGGGCGACCTCGTTGCGCATGCGCAAGGCGGCGGCTCCGGCAAGCTCGCCGGAAACGCCGCGATTGATGATGACGACGTCCACGCCTTTCAGCACGGATTCCAGCATGGATTCGATGACGTCCGTGTAATCGCCGCGCGCGCCGACGCGGCCGGGCGCGGCCCCCATGGAGAGGATGCGCAGGACTTTGCGCTGCTTGAGTGCGGCGGTTACCTTCGGCAACGGCGATTGCTCGTCGATCATCGCCGAGCCGGCCTGGCAGGCCTTCGACAGCGGCGACAGCGCTTCGTTCGGCGGCACGGTCTGCGCGCGCGCGGATGCACAGAAGGTGAGCGCGCTCAGGAGGGCTGCGCCGAGGGCGCAGGCCGCGCGCGTTGTCGCAGTTCGGCGAGCCATGCGGTGAATGCCATGACGGCGATGCCGATGAGTACCACGACGGAGTCGCCGCCGACAGAGCCGTGGTAATAGTAACGCACGATCTGCGCCATCAGGCTCAACAGCGAGCCGATGCAGAACACGTAAAGCGAATTGCGCCCGAGCATGGCGAACAGCCCGATCAGTCCGCCGATCGGCCGGCCGAGATAGGGCCAGTCTTCCAGCCGGCGGATGTAGCGAAAGGCGATCGAGAACACCGCCACCAGCGACAGGAACTGAATGAGCCGGATCGGCGTGACATAGGTCTTGTCGGCGATGAAGAACAGCTTGGGGTCGGGCACCTTGGTCGGGTCCGGCCACCAGCCGAGCTTGACGATCAGCACGCCCGCGATCACCACCGGCAGCGCCGCGAGGCGTAGCGTCACGATGTGGCGCCGGACCCAGGCGCCGATGCCGTCGTTCTTGGCGAAGGTGAAGCCGAGCACGAACACCGCCTGCCAGGCCAACGGATTGAAGAACCAGGTGCCCGACACCGGCCAGGTCGGCAGCGTGATGCGGAAGGCGAGCACCACGAGATAGATCGTGAGCGAGATCGGCAGCAGCCAGTGCGGCGCCACGCGGTCGATGAGGGCGAAGAACGGCGCCATCAGCATCAGCACGACATAGAGCGGCAGGATGTCGAAATAGCCGAGCTGATGGGTGAGCACCGCAAGCCCGATATGGGTCGGCACCGGATCGTTGAATACGGCGGCGGCATTGTGCCACTGCAACAGCAGCGGATTGTCGAGTTCGAGCGCGCTCGTCGCCAGCATGGCGATGGCGATCATGGTGATCAGCACCTGCGCGGCATAGAGTTCGAGCGCGCGGCCGAACAGGCGCAGCATGACGTCGCGCGTCGGCATGCGACGGCCGCCGCCGTCCGCCATCAGCCGCAGCGACCAGCCGGCCAGGAACACGAACAGGTCGGCGGCATCCGCAATTGAGAAATTGATCAGCGTGTAGCGGGCATAGAAAATGCCGGGGATGTGGTCGATAAAGATCGTGATCAGCGCAAATCCGCGCCAGAAATCCACGGCATTGGATTCGCGTTTCATTATCGGTTACCCGGGCGCGCCATGCGCGTCAGGCAACAAGTCTCACCAACCGCCGGCGGGCGGTCAAGACGGCTTCGTGCGCCAGCTTTCCCGCGTCAGGCCGGCGAGATCGCGCCGTTCTGCACGACGTTGGCCGCGGCATAGTCGGCTGCACCCACGGGAGCGTGGGCTTGCGCCTTGAAATGCTTGACCACGAAAACGCGGATCGCCGAGGAGAGATTGCAGTCGTGCCGTTCCTTGTCGATCCGCTTGGTCAGTGCCGATACGGTCATGCGTTGCAGTTCGGCGATCTCGCGAAGGCCCTCCCAGAATTCGTTTTCGAGCGAAACACTGGTCTTGTGTCCATCGATGTCGATGGAATGCTTTATGACCGATGACTTCATTGGGATGTCCGGAGTGAAAGAGCTGTCAAATGATTGCGGAAAACTTATCAACAATCCGGCGTGGCTTTTTGAGCGAGATCAAGCCTTGCGGCAGAAAACGCCGCGGCATTTGCGAATTAGTCGCGTTATGCCAGCTGAAGGCGCAAGTTCCAATTGATTGAAACTTTAGTCTAGTGCGCCGGTGAAAAGGCCGTGCCCTCGGTTCATCTGACCTTGATCGGCGTCATCCCGCTGCATTCATTCGCGTTTTGCCGCTCGCGAACGAGCAAGGCGCTGCTCAATTCGTTGTCATTTCACAGGCCGGTGGCGAAACGCGCCATCACCACGATGATCGCGATCTGCATGCATCCCTGCAATGCCACGACGCGCACATAGGTGCGCATCCAGCGTCCGAGCTTGGCGTGATCGGGGGCGGGCTTCTGGATCTCGAAATAGAGCCGCAGATTGGTCGGCAACAGGTAGCCGAGCCCCTGGATCGCGAGCACGGTGACGATCACGAGCGCCGCGATGACCCACCAGAACTGAGGATAGCCGGCATCGAGAAAGCCGAGGCGCACCGCCAGGAACCAGCCGGCGGTCGAGGTGACGATGGAAAGGGTCGGCATCAGCACGAGGGTGCGCGGGATGATGCCGGCGATCATGTTGCGGCGGGTGTCGAGCGGGCAGCGGCGCAGCGCCGGCCCGACCACGAAGCCCATGAACAGGTCGATGCCGGTCCACAGCGTGCCGGCCATCACATGCACGAAATTGAGGAACCAGAGGCTGCCGCCGAGGACGGCCGCGATCGTCACCGCCAGGGCCGCGGCGGCGCCGACGAGATACCAAGGGCGCAATGGAGAGGCGATGGTAGCGGGCTGGGCAAGCAGGGATTCGGTCATGGGGGTTCCGTTTGGGCCGGCCATCCTAACGCAGCCGTCCGTCTTGGGGGAGGCGGCCGATCTGGCCCAGTCCGGCCGGATCGGGCGTGGCGGCGCGGTCGAGTTCCGCCGCGATTGCGCGAGTTTATCGCCCAGCCGAGTTTGTTCATGCCGCTTTATCGGCAGGGGCCGGGCCCGTCCACAGATTGCGCTCCAGTCGTCATTGTCGGGGATTGTCCATGTTATTTGGGCTTGGAATCGGGCTTGTCGCCGCTCGCGCGCCGCCGGCTCAGCGGGCGTCACCCCACGCGCGATGACGCCTTCACAGATTGCCGAAGCCCTTGGCGGGCGGTTGCGGCCGTGATTCGACGATGGTCGTGTCGCAGCTCAGACAGGCGAAAGTGTCGAAATCCCTGTGACTTTCCCGCGACCGGGACGCCTGCGTGGCGATGCCGCAGATCGGGCAGTGGCGGATGGGGGGGAGAGAGAGCGCGATGCCATGAGGGAAAATCACGGATTTTCCCGCCGGAAAATTGATCTAGATCAAATCGCGTTCTGAAACGGTTATGAATCCGGAGACCACGAGATTGCGTATTCTGATTTAGCTCAATGCGGCTCGAAGAAGCCGGCGCACATTGTGCCAATGTGGCGGAATATCTCCACGGCACCTTTCGATCGCGACATTGAGCTGGCCGTCATCGACAGGGACGGCCCGCATGCGCTGGTTTTTGCCTGCCGGCGTATCCTGGGCGGCTGGATGAATGCCGAAACGCGCGAGCGGCTGGATGTCCACCCGACCCATTGGCGCGAATGGGGGCCGCAGCAGCAGCGCCAGACCGGCTAGCGCGAATTTCTCTTTCGGTCTTTCGGCTTGGATGCGGCGAGTTTCGCTTCTTCTTCCGCCAACAGGCGAAGTAAAATTTGGCGGTGACTTTCGTCGGTTTCCTGCGCGAGCAGGCGGCGAAAATGCTCGATATTGAGACGGGCCACACTGCGGTCCACGACGTGCGAGCTCCCTGACGTTTTGCCGCACAATAGAGCCGCGTGGCCGGAAGGGAAAGATCGCCGTCGATCGCGAAGACGTTGTTTGAGTCGGCTTGACGACTCAACTTGAGCGATCTGATCGCGTTCAGGCCGCCCCGCCTTGTATGATGATGCACGACCGGCGGCCAAGCCGCGTCAG
>JAKAMD010000203.1 GCA_021823875.1 Pseudomonadota bacterium
GGTGATTTCACCGCGATAGAGATAGCCGGCGGCGATCACGCCTGCCGCCCAGATGGCGGCGGCGATGGATGCCAGCACATAAGGCGTGCGGCTCGGGCGGTGACGCAGCGTCTGCAGGATCTGGCCTATGGCGGCGCGATCGTCATTGGCCGGGCGCAGCGGCCCTTCATGGCCGCTCCAGGTCTCGGGCGGCGTCTTGTCCTCGAACAGGTCGGCGGGGGGCGGCGGCGGTGCGCTGGAGCGGCTGGCCGTAAAGTCGCTGCTGACGGCGGGCGTGTCGGAAGGTTTCCGGTCGGAGTCTTGCACCCGGAGCGCTTGCTCGATCGCGTTCAGGGCTTCTTCGGTCGGATCCTTGATCTTCGGATTATTCGCCATTGCGGTCATCGCCTCGTTATGAACGCCGTACTGTTGCCGCGACCCGGGGCCTTGGCCGCGGGCCGCGCCAGGAGCGCGGGAGAACTGGCATTTTCGCGGTACGCCGTCACCTTCGCACCGCGGGAGACTGCATCCTACCGGCTTGGCAATGCCAAAGAAACCCGATCCGGAACTGAGTTCTTAATCATCGTTAACTGATTAGTAACCATGTTCCCGCCGGCCGGAAAAAACCGGTGTGAACGGCCGGATTCACGGCCGAAATTGGGGCCGAGATGCGGCCGGCAGGGTGCTTTCACGTGTATGGCTTACCCGGCCATTAACCACGACCGCGCACGGCGCGGGCCTGTTTACCCGGCATTGGCGGAGCCGCGGGCACAATCCCCCCACAAAAACAAGCTTGCGGGGGAGGCACCATGGCGCAGGCGGCATTCAAGACCTTTGATACCCATCCTGAGACCGCTGACGCCGCGGCCGGCGCGGTGGCGGCCATCGACCGCGACCATCTCGCGCGCATGACTTTCGGCGAGCCGAGCCTGGAGCGCGAGTTGCTCACGCTGTTCGACCGCCAGACCGAACTGCTGCTGGGGCGCATGCGCCAGGCGGAGCCGCCGGTGGCGGCGACGCTCGCGCATACGCTGAAGGGCTCGGCCCGTGGCATCGGCGCCTGGGGCGTGTCGCGGGCGGCGGAATTGTGTGAGCAGGCGGCGGGCGACGACGGCTCGCCGGCCGAGCGCAGCCTGGCGCTCGCGGAACTCGATGCGGCGATCGCCGAGGCGCGGGCGGAAATCGCCGGGATGCTCGGGATTTCCCACTAGGCCGGGGCGGTTCGGAGAAGGGTGGCGTCCCCGACGGAATGACGATATAGGGAGCGCGGAACGCCAGTTCCGGCACTTATCCTCCCATTATTTGTCATTCGCATGCCCAAGATCACCTTCATCGATTCCGACGGTACCGCGCGCACCGTCGAAGGCGAGATCGGCTCCACCGTCATGGAGACCGCGATCCGTAACAGCATTCCCGGCATCGAGGCCGAATGCGGCGGCGCCTGCGCCTGTGCGACCTGCCATGTCTATGTCGACCAGGCCTGGCGCGAGCAGACCGGCGAGCCCTCGCCGATGGAAGAAGACATGCTCGACTTCGGCTACGACGTGCGGCCGACCTCGCGGCTGTCCTGCCAGATCAAGGTGAGCGAGGCGCTCGACGGGTTGGTGGTGCGCACGCCGGAGAAGCAGGCGTAAGCCGCCGCTCCGTCTCAATTGAAGCGATAGTTCAGGCCGCCCCGCAGGATGTGCGTGCTGAACTTGACGCTCTCCGTCACGGTGGTGCCGCCGAAAAAGGGCTCCGTGAAATCGTCGCGGCTGCCGAAATCGACATAGAGATAGTCGAGCTTGGCGCTCCAGCGGTTGTCGATTTTCGCTTCGATGCCGGCACCCACGGTCCAGCCAATCCGCGTGGCGGTGCCGGAGCCGGTGAGCGGCGACTGCAAATCACCTTCCGAACTCTTCAGTGAGCCGACGGCGAGGCCGCCCGTCACATAGGGCAGCAGGCGGTCCCAGGTGAAGCCGATGCGACCGCGCGCGGTGCCGAGCCAACGCAGTTTGGCGCTGCAATCACCCACGGGACTGAAGATGCCGCAGGCCGCCAGCGCGTCCGCGTTGCCGCTGGTTCCGCCCTTGATCGAGGCATAGTCGAAATCGCCTTCCAGGCCGTAGACAATACGCTCGCGCTGCCAGTTGTAACCGAGGGTGCCGCCGATGACGTTGCCGCCGACATCGTAGCGTCCGCGGTCATACACGCTGTCGGATTGCGAGACCTGCCCGGCGCCGCCGCCGGAATTGAAGCCGATATAAAGCCCGTCCCAATTCCACGGACCGGCGCTCGGTCCCGGATTGGGCGGCAGGAACGGCAGGAGCCCGGGGCCCGGGTCGAATCTGTAATTGAGGCCGGCGCGCACGATGTGGACGTGCATGCGCACCGACTGGTCGACCTGAGCGCCGCCGCCGAACTGGTCGACAAAGGCCAGTCCGTTACGCAGATCGGCATAAAGATATTCGACCTTCGCGCTCCAGTGCGGAGCGATCATGGCTTCGACGCCGCCGCCCGCGGTCCAGCCATAATGAAATTCGGCGCCCGATCCGTTTGCGCCGTTGGCGGGCGTGTCGCCTTCCTTGCCGTGCACGTAGCCCCAGGCCATGCCGCCGGCCACGAAAGGCAGCCAGCGGCCGAAGACATAGCCGAGCCGCAGCCGGCTGGTGCCGAAAGCCTGCAGCGTGGCTTCGCAATGCGACGGAGAACCGCCGCAGGGACCGCCGAAACCACTGGCGCCATCGGTCGACCCGTGGATATGGCTCCAGGCGGCGTCGCTCTCAAATCCGATGACCGTATGGCCGACCTGCCAATTGTTGCCCCAGGTCACACCGGCGAGCGCGCCCGACACATTATACGAACCGCTGTCGAACGGCGAGCCGTCGGTTTGGCCGGCATGGCCCCAGCCGCCGCCCACCTGCACGCCGACATAAGATCCCGTCCAGTCAACCGTTTGCGCCGCCGGCGGGGCTTTGGTCACGAGCTTGGACAGATCGGCGGATTGCGCCGCAGTTCCAATACCTGCGCTGGCCAGACCCAACGCCAGACACGCCACGAATTTTTTCATCGGTCCCTGCCGCAGATAACGCCACCGGCTTTGAGCTCGGTTTTTTAATACAGATTAACTTTTAGGGCTTCATTCCCGCCGGAGCAACTTGCGACGAGGTGAGCCCCATCTCGTCGAGCGACTTACGCACAAGGCCGGATGCCTTCGCCTCCTCGATGAACTCCCCGGCATAGGCCAGTGCCGCCGGCTTGCCCTTGGGCACGCAGACCGCGGTCGAGGAATTCAGGAACGCGTCGTCGAGAATGCGCGAGCCGGCGATCTTGCCGAGCAGGCCGGACAGCGACTCGCGCGACAGCGCGATCGCCTGGATCTTGTTCGCCTTCATGGCGGCGACCGCGGCATCGACACCGGCAAAATCGATGTGCGTGGCTTTCGGCGTCGCCTTCCTGGCGGCGCGGAAAGTGGCGGTGTTGGCGACGCCGCCGATGACAACGCCGTCGGCGTCGGCGTCTTTCACCGCAGCGATCGTGGAGCCGGGCGCCACCAGGAAGGTGCTCTGCAACAGGTGATAGGCATTGCCGAAATCGACGAACTTCTTGCGCTCGTCGTCGACCGGCAGGAAGGCGACATCCCATTTGTTGTCGGCGGCCGAGTTCTGGATTTCGCCCGAGCTCTTGTGTGCGATGATCTCGGCCGGCACGCCGAGCTTGTTGGCGAGCGTGGTGCCGAGCGTGACCGCGACGCCGCGATAGTGATCGCCGTCCTGGATCGCGAACTGCGCGGAGGGCGAGGGCGCTACCGCGATGGCGACGCGCAGCTTTCCGGTCGGCGCGAGTTGCTGCATGACGGCGGCGTCGGCTTGGGCCATCGGGATTTCCTCTGCGAGACATATGAATAGGCAAGCAGTCGGCGCCTGCTGCGGTGGCCACTTTGGCGTGCGGCACGCGGCCCCGCAAGCGGGGGGCCGCGTTCAGGCGCGCGCCGAGCCTGGCCACCAACGGCGCCAGCGCCGCCGGCGCGCCGCGCGCGCCTTCGGCGCCACCTCGGCACGCATGAACGCGCAGCGCGCCTGCAATTCGGCGTGGCGCGTGCTGGCCAGGCGCTTGGGCACCTTGCGCATGGTCTTCTCCACCCGCCGCCACAGGATCACGCTGTGTACCGGTGCGGCCAAAGCGGTCTCGCGCGCCAGCGCCTCGTCATAGCCGAACAGCCGCTCGCCGAGGTCGGCCCAGGCTTCGTTGGCCATCGCGCCAAACCGCAGCGTGGTGATGGGCGGGAGCGGCAACGGCGGCAGTCTCTCGATTTTGTTGGCGCGGTGGAAGCGCAAGACCGCCCATTCGTGTTTGAAGCCGAGCAGATGCATCCATTCGTGCAGCAGCACGGTGCCGAGCAGGGGACCGAGCGCGCGATCGGGCAGATAGAGCACCACCAGACGGAGATTGGTAGAGGCTCCCAGTTGGAAGACGTCGTCGCGGCCGATCTGCTTGCGCGACCAGGGATCGAGGAACGAGGGAATGTCGCTCAATTGCAGCCGCAGCACGAGACGCGGATCGGGCAACTCGCGCAACAGTGCGAGCGCTTCCGTTACGTCGATGCGATCGTAGTCCGGCATGGCGACGGGGATTTCGATCAGCGTCTTGCACCCTGCGACATGAAAGATGTGGATGAGGCCCGGCTGGTGCACGGCGGCCTCGCGCACATAGGACTTCAGGTTGCGGTAGCCCCTGGCGTCCTCAGGCGGAGCGAAATTCACGATCTCGCGGCATTCGACCCGCGAGAACCCCTCCGGCAGAAAAGGCGGCAGTGCGGTCTTGCTGCGGCGGCCGATCTTGCCGCCGGCCCGCGCCCAGTTGCGCCGCCAGAAAGCGATGGCCGACAGCGCGAGGAGGACGACGAGGAAGATGAGCTTGGGCGCCCAGTTGAGGGTCTCCAGAACGTCGCGCTCGGGGGGCGCGGTCATGGCCGCTAGAAATAGCCCGCCGGCTGTGGACCCGCCACTGGCATGACGGCTTGACGGTTTGGGCGGCGGGGCGGAATCTGGCCCCCATGTTCGTCACCTTCTTCCAGGAATTGAAGCAAGCCGGCGTACCGGTGACGCTGCGCGAATACCTCACCCTCATGCAGGCGATGGAGGCCGATCTCGCCGCGCGCCGGGTGGAGGACTTCTATTACCTGTCGCGCGCCACGCTGGTGAAGGACGAGCGCAATCTCGACAAGTTCGACCGCGTGTTCGGCCAGGTGTTCAAGGGGCTGGAGTCGCTCGGCGAGGGCATCGAGGCCAATATCCCGGCCGAATGGCTGAAGAAGCTGGCCGACAAATACCTGACCGAGGAAGAGAAGAAGCAGATCGAGGCCCTGGGCGGGCTCGACAAGCTGTTGGAGACGCTGAAGCAGCGGCTGGCCGAGCAGAAGGGCCGCCACCAGGGCGGCTCGAAATGGATCGGCACCGGCGGCACGTCTCCTTTTGGTAATGCCGGCTACAATCCGGAAGGCATCCGCATCGGCGGCGAGAGCACGCATCGCCGCGCGGTCAAGGTCTGGGACAAGCGCGAGTTCAAGGACCTTGCCGACGACGTCGAGCTCGGCACCCGCAACATCAAAGTGGCGCTGCGCCGCCTGCGCAAATTCGCGCGCACCGGCGCGCCCGAGGAGCTCGATCTCGACGGCACCATCCGGGGCACCGCGCACAAGGGCTATCTCGATATCCTAATGCGGCCGGAGCGGCACAATGCGGTGAAGGTGCTGTTGTTCTTCGACATCGGCGGCTCGATGGACTGGCACATCAAGGCGACCGAAGAGCTGTTCTCGGCGACGCGCACCGAGTTCAAGCACATGGAGCACTTCTACTTCCACAATTGCTTGTACGAGAAGGTGTGGAAGGAGAACCGCCGCCGCTTCCAGGAGACCACGCCGACCTGGGACGTGCTGCATACCTACGGCCACGACTACAAGGTGGTGTTCGTCGGCGACGCCTCGATGTCGCCTTACGAGATTGCGGCGCCGGGCGGCTCGGTCGAGCATTACAACGAGGAGCCGGGCGCTGCGTGGCTCGAACGGGTGACGCGCACCTATCCGGCCTGCGTCTGGCTCAACCCGGTGTCGGAGAAGGAATGGGACTACACCCATTCGATCGGCATGGTGCAGCAGCTCATGGGCGGGCGGATGTATCCGCTCACGCTGGAGGGGCTGGATCGGGCGATGCGGGAGTTGGTGAGGTAGGCTATGTCTTCGGTTGCGTCGGGTCCCAGCGGAGGGTGTGTTCACTGTCCGTGTGAGCGGCGGCAAAGGGCTGAAAATGATATCGGCGAAGCCTATCCACCATCGCACCTTTATTTTCGGCCTTCACTTCCGCAACCAGCGGCAGACCAAACAGTTTCTCAGCTTTGATTAGTTGCCTAAATACTTTATTCCCTGCCGCGCGGGTCGTAACAGCGGCGTATGCCAAATGGATATACATATCGCCATTCCAACACATCCGTTTGGCCAGTTGAAACCCTACAACCATGCCATTCTCATTAATAGCGACCAGCGAAAATTCAGTCAGATAATGATCATGGATTTGCCGTCTCATAGCCGCAAT
>JAKAMD010000204.1 GCA_021823875.1 Pseudomonadota bacterium
CGTCAACATCGATGCCTATGTCGGGCGCGGTGCGGTCTGCGCGGAAGCAATCGCCATCGGCCGTGCCATCACCGAGACCGGCGACAAGGGCATTGAAACCATCGTGGCCGTGCGTCATCCCAAACCGGGTGAGCCGGGCGGCATCGCGGTAGTGAGCCCCTGCGGCACCTGCCGCGAACTGATTCACGATTACGACGCCAAGGCGCGCGTGATCGTGCCCGACAGTAGTAATGGCCCGGTCGTCACCACCATCGGCGCATTGCTGCCGAACAAATACCGCCGCAGGATGGATTAGCGATGACCGCCGCTCCGCTCCGCTTGTTGCTCGTTGTCATCGCCGCCGTGGCGCTTGGCCCGTTGTGTGCCGCCGTCGCCATGTGGCTTCTCATGTTGATCACGACCGTTGCCGACCCCAGCGGATGGCTTCCATCATTGAAGGACGCCATCGTCAGCACTCCGAAACTGTTTTCGATCTTCGTTATCGCCGCCTATCGCATCGGCAGCGGGATCGCCCTTGTTGCGGGGCTGCTGATTGCGCTTTGGATGGCGTGGCGCCCGCCAAATCTGTTGGTCGTGCTGGCTGCTTCGGTCGCCGCCAGTCTGCTTTGGCTGGCGATCAAGGAGCCCGCTGTTTTCCTCGGCAGCGGCCCGCGCGAGGATCTGCTGGTCATGCCGCCGATCGCTGCGACGGCGGGCGCGGCTTGTTGGATGCTGCTGCGGCGTTATGCGAGGCCGACATGAGCAATAGCCGCCTGCTTGCCGCCGAACGGCGTGACGACGATGCGGACGCTTCCTTGCGCCCGCAGCGCCTCGCCGATTTCATCGGCCAGGAGCAGGCGCGGGCCAATCTCTCTGTGTTCATCGAGGCGGCGCGCGCGCGCAAAGAGGCGCTCGACCATGTGCTGTTCGTCGGCCCGCCGGGTCTTGGCAAGACCACGCTGGCGCAGATCGTCGCACGTGAATTGGGCGTCAACTTCCGCGCCACCTCCGGCCCGGTGATCGCCAAGGCCGGCGATCTCGCCGCGCTGCTCACCAATCTCGAACCGCGCGACGTGCTGTTCATCGACGAGATCCACCGGCTCAATCCGACGGTGGAGGAAATCCTCTATCCGGCCATGGAAGACTTCCAGCTTGATCTTATCATTGGCGAGGGACCGGCGGCGCGCTCGGTGAAGATCGATCTGGCGCCCTTCACCTTAGTCGGCGCCACCACGCGCGCGGGGCTGCTCACCAATCCGCTGCGCGACCGTTTCGGCATTCCGATACGGCTCAATTTCTACACCGAGGCCGAGCTCGAACTGATCGTCAACCGCGGCGCCCGCGTGCTCGGCATGGGCATGGCCGCCGACGGCGCCAACGAGATCGCACGGCGCGCCCGCGGCACCCCGCGCATTGCCGGACGCCTGCTGCGCCGCGTGCGCGACTTCGCCCATGTCGAGAACGCCAAGTCGGTCGATCGCAAGGTCGCCGATCGCGCGCTGTCGGCGCTGGAGGTCGATGCCGCCGGGCTCGACGCCATGGACCGGCGCTATCTGAAGACCATCGCCGAGAATTACGGTGGCGGGCCGGTCGGCGTCGACACGCTGGCGGCGGCCTTGTCGGAGCCGCGTGACGCCATCGAGGACATCATCGAGCCGTTCCTGATCCAGAAGGGCTTCGTGCAGCGCACCCCGCGTGGTCGGCTGCTCACCTCGGCCGCGTTCAAGCATCTTGGCCTGCCGGAACCGACGCGCGACGCCTCGCAGTTCGGATTGTTCGGGGGCGATGAGGAGGATTGATGCCGTCCGATCTGCTGGGACGTATGCGGCGCAATCCGGTGGGCGATTGGACAATCCGCGACGTATAGACCATATGCCGTGAGTACGGGCTTTTGTTCCGGCCCGGTAAAGGCACCTCACACTGCCATCTCAAGCATCCATCGACGCGCGAAATCTTAACGATTCCGGCGCGGAGGCCAATCAAGCCGGTCTACATTCGCAAGCTCGTGCGCTATATTGAGAGCCACGGAGAGACGTCATGAAACTCGAATATGCGGTGCGCATCGAGCGGCTCGCGGAAAGCGATGGCGGCGGCTACCTCGCCACCGTTCCCGATCTGCCGGGCTGTATGTCCGATGGCGACACGCCGGAAGAAGCCTTGAAGAACGTCCAAGAAGCGATTGCGTCCTGGATTGAGGCGGCGAAAGAATGGAAGCAGGAAATTCCGCAACCGTCGCCACCGCTCGCGCGGGTAGGATGAAGGCCTCTGCAATTGCCTAACCTCTCCGTGAACTCCCTCGACGGCGAAGTCCGCGACGGCAAGCACTTTCAGCCGGTCCGCGTCTATTACGAGGACACCGACTTCTCCGGTATCGTCTATCACGCCAGTTATCTGCGCTTCATGGAGCGCGGGCGCACCAATTACCTGCGCCTGATCGGCGCCGATCACCGTGCGCTGTTCGAGCAGGCCGAGAAGGAGGCGCCGGGCTTTGCCTTCGTGGTGCGCCACATGGACATCGCCTTCAAGAAGCCGGCCTTCATGGACGACCTGCTGACGATCGCGACCACGCCTTCGGAGGTGAAGGGCGCGTCGGTCGTGCTCAATCAGAAAGTCATGCGCGGCGACGATGTGCTGGTCGAAGCCAATGTGCAGGTCGCCTTCGTCTCGGGTGGCCGCGCCAAGCCGATCCCCAAGCCCTTGCGCATCGCCATGAAAGCCGACCAGGAAGCGGGCGGCGGCGCCTGATAGCGCGTGCTAACCTGTCGGCCATGACCGACCTGCACTTCGCCCTGTTCGACACGGCTATCGGCAGCTGCGGCATCGTCTGGAGCGGGCGCGGCATCGCCGGCGTGCAGCTTCCCGAGGCAAGCGTCGATGCGACGCGCGCGCGGGTGCGAAAGCGTTTTCCGACGGCGCAAGAAGCGTCGCCACCATCCGACGTGCAGCTTGCAATCGACGGCATGGTGGCGCTGCTCCGGGGTGAAAGGCGCGATCTGTCCGGCATCGCCATCGACGACACGGGCATCTCCGACTTCAATCGGCGGGTCTATGCCATCGCGCGCACCATCCTGCCCGGCGCCACCATGACCTATGGTGAGATCGCCGAGCGGCTCGGCGACAAGCTGCTGGCGCGGGCGGTCGGGCAGGCGATGGGCGAGAACCCGACGCCCATCATCATGCCGTGCCATCGCGTGCTGGCGGCCGGCGGCAAGACCGGCGGCTTTTCGGCCAGCGGCGGTGTCGTCACCAAATTGCGCCTGCTGTCGATCGAAGGCTCGCAGCCCGGCGGTCCCACATTGTTCGACGAACTGCCGCTGGCGGTTTCGCCGCACCGTCGGTGAGGCTGTCCGCGCTCAAATCCACTCGTTCTGTTCCTCGATGCGTGTCGGGAACATGTTGATGTACTGCACCATGCGTGGGTGCGTGCCGCGATTGGGGCTGGCGCCGTGCGGCAGCGCCTGGTGCCAGATGATGAGATCGCCGGCGCGTCCGCCGATCGGGATCGCGCCGAGTGCATGCAAATCCTGCTGACGTGGATCGGCACCGGGCGGCAATCGCTTGAGCCATTCTTCGCCCCAGCGCTGAAAGCCCGACACCAGCGTGAAGGCGCCTTGTTCGGGCGGCGTGTCGGTTAGGTAAAGAATGCCTTGGGTGCCGAAGGGGATCGGCGTCTTCACGCTGCAATCCCAATGCAGATCGGGACCGCGGAACATGAAGCCCGGCCGCTCCGGCACGTTGAAGCCGACGCGGTCGGTGGTCACCCACAGATCGGCGGTGCCCCAGAGTTGCGCGAAGGCCTTGTGCAGGCGCGCGCTGCGGCGGTTGGCGTCGAAGGCCGGGTGCTGGAAATATTGCACCATGATGCCGTGGTCATTGGCGACGTACCAGGACTTAGGATCGTCCGCGCGCGCGCCGAGATGATCCCACAGCGCTTGTTCCGCCACGGCGAGACTTGCGCGCGGCACGGCGTCGTGCAGCACCACATAGCCATGCTCGTCCCAGAAGGTGAGATCGTCGGCCGAGAGCACCGGCGCGCTCGCTTCGACATCGGCGAGCCATTGCGTGATCGCGGCGGGACAGGGCGTGTCGGTCACCGCCGCATTGATGCGGGCAACGCGCAAGGGATCGACACCGCCGGTGACCGCCACGATCCAGCGCTCGAACGCATCGAAGTCTGGCGTTGCGCTGCCGAGATAATCCAGCGTCTGCTCAAGCCCGAGCCCGCACGCATGGATGACGAGGGAATCAAGATGGCGGTCGTGCTGATCGCGGGCGACCGGCAGGCCTTGCCGCGCAGCGCGGCTGTACGCCCACAAGCGCTTGAGTTGATAGATGCCGAGCGTGCCGGTCTCGGTCGCCGGCGGCAGCGGTTCCGCCACGACGCGAAGCGCCGATGCGCGCGATGAAGGCATTTTCAGAGCGTTCTCTTAATGGTTGTAGCCGGATCAAAGGCGAGGGCAACCCGGCCGTCAAGAGCGGTGGCGGCGGCAGACGGACAGGCTGGCGGCGGTGCCATCGACGGCGGCCTTGCCGCAATGTAAAAGCCCTTCACATGGGAATCGCAGCATGACTTCGACATGACTTCACCATGACTTGGGGCAGGCGCGGCAGCGGCGAGCGCGGCTATCACCATGGCAACCTCAAGGAGGCCCTGGTGCGCGCCGCGCTGGAATTGATCGCGGAGAAGGGGCCGGCCGGCTTCACCTTCGCCGACGCCGCGCGCTGGGCGGGCGTCAGCCCGGCCGCGCCCTACCGGCATTACCGCGATCGCGACGCGCTCATCGCCGATGTCGCCAAACGCGGTTTCGAGGCTTTCACCGCGGCGCTCGCCAAAGCCTGGGACGACGGGCGGCCAGACGTGATGGCGGCCTTCGACCGGCTCGGCAAAAGCTATCTCGATTTCGCCAAGCGCGAGCCGGCCTATTATTCGGCCATGTTCGAGGCCGGCGTTCCGCTCGATGCCGATCCGCAATTGCGCGAAACCAGCGAGCGCGCCTTCGTTGTGCTGCGCGCCGCCGCCGAAAAGCTGGTGGCGTTGTTGCCGGCGAAGGGACGGCCGCCGGCGTTGATGGTGGCGTTACACATCTGGTCGATGACGCACGGCATCGCCTCGCTGTTCGGCCGTGGCGATGCCGCGCGCCGTGCGCTGCCGATGCCGCCGGAAGAACTCTTGGAAGCGGCGGTGCTGATCTATCTGCGCGGGCTCGGACTTAACGAAGGCGTGGCGAGCGGTCGCAGCTAAGCGTGTTTCCTTGCGCCGGCGCGGAGCTTACGCCGCGCACCAAGACAATAGCCAAGCAGGATCAAATACGTGGACGGCACGGGTGGTCCGGCCATGAGGCAGCGTGCGGCCTCGGTCGTCATGCGCAACCCCCTGGCAAAGCGGTCATGCCTCCCCATGTGGATGTGAAGGGTATTGACATCCGCCGTCGCTGACCCTATCAATGTAAATGTTATTTACATTCACACGAGGCTTCTGATGCCTATCACCGCCAAGCTCGACGAATTCGGCAAGCCTGCCTGGATCGTGCTGATCGTTCTTGGGTTCATGGTCTTCTGGCCACTCGGCCTGGCCATCCTCGCCTTCACCATATGGAGCGGAAGAATGGGATGCTGCGGATATCACCCCGGTCATAGCCGCTGGGAGCATGGACAGGACCGCTGGCAGCGCAAGATGGAGCGTTTGCAGGCCAAGATGGACTGGATGCGTTCGAAGATGAACGGCAGTCCCTGGGGCGGAAACCCGTGGCGCGGCAATCCGTGGGGCGCACCGTCGAGCGGAAACCGCGCCTTCGACGAGTACCGCGCTGAGACGCTGCGGCGGCTGGAGGAGGAGCAGCGTGAATTCCGCGACTTCCTCGATCGCCTGCGCATGGCCAAGGACAAGGCCGAGTTCGACCAGTTTATGGACGAGCGCCGCAACCGCCCGGCGCCCGAGGCGCCGCCGCCAAACGCCTGATCGCGATCTTTGCCCCGCGCCTTTCTCCCTCCGGCGCGAACCGACCGCCCGCTTTCCCCGAAGCGGGCGGCCACGGTCGTTTTCCGCCGTTCGCCGGGCGGCCGACAGCGCCCGCTAACCCTTCCTTAACCATAATCAGCGCTGGTAAAGCGTGCCGAAGTGGGACCGGCCGCGGCGTAGTGCCCCACTTCGGCCAAGTTTCGCGGGGAATTGCATGTCTCGCCGGCGGCGGGTTCATCGGGCTTCGCGAAGCGTTGCGGTATTCGGCGAAGCATATGAACGGCATTGCCGCGGCGCTCCATTGGGTCCGATGTTCGTGCGCCGCGCCGGTTTGACCAAAGGACCGGACCGAGCGGAAAGGACGTGCCCATGAATCCAGGTGAGGTGGCACAATCAGTGCTGCCGTTGACCTCATCCGATCTCTCTTTGCTGACGCTGTTTCTGCACGCCCATTGGATCGTCAAGGCGGTCATGGTCGGGTTGCTCGTCTGCTCGGTCTGGGTTTGGGCGATCGCGATCGACAAGATCGTGCTTTATGCGCGCAGCCGGCGCGAGATGGACCGCTTCGAGCAGGTTTTCTGGTCTGGCGAATCGCTCGAAGAGCTTTAT